>RFQW01000532.1 GCA_009924765.1 Planctomycetota bacterium
CTCAAGGTTGGGTTCGCCTGCACGCGTCGAAGGGCTGGGTTCCGCGAAGGCGCAGGGAACGCTGGCGACGAGGGCGAGGAGAAATGCAAGGAAGCGGGAAGAATTCGGCATGGGTTTGAGCATGGACAATCGGGGTGGCCGGACCGGAAACAGGATCGACGCCACAAGCGTGGCGCTGCGAGATGCACGCGAGACCGAGGCTTCGCTCAAAGTTGGCCGCTGGATGAGGCAACTGCCCAGAACGCCTCGATGGGTCGTGGCCTTCCCGAACGCTGGCGACGGGCCGCGCAGCCATGCGCCAACCCTCGGCCATTCCGCAGCATTGGAAACTGGAGCGCAATCGGCATACCTTTGCTGACCCCTCGCCACCACCAAACAGGAGACGACCATGAGCACCGCCGCCCCCAGCAAGTGCCCCTTCGCGGGCAGTTTCGTGAAGAACCCCGCCGAGGGCGCCACCAACCGCGCATGGTGGCCGAACCAGATCGATCTCACGCCGCTGCATCGCAACTCGCCCAAGAGCGATCCCATGCATGGCGGCTTCGACTACCGCACGGCGTTCAAGTCGCTTGACCTGGCCGCCGTGTGCAAGGACCTGCGCGCACTCATGACCGACTCGCAGCCTTGGTGGCCCGCCGACTGGGGTCACTACGGTCCACTGTTCATCCGCATGGCCTGGCACAGCGCCGGCACCTACCGCACCAGCGATGGTCGCGGCGGCGGTGGCTCGGGCATGCAGCGCTTTGCGCCGCTGAACAGCTGGCCCGACAACGCCAACCTGGACAAGGCGCGTCGCCTGCTGTGGCCGATCAAGCGCAAGTACGGCAGCAAGCTGTCGTGGGGCGATCTCATGATTCTCGCCGGCAACGAGGCGATGGAGTCGATGGGCTTCCGCACCTTCGGCTTCGGCGGCGGCCGCACCGACCTGTGGGAACCCGACACCACCTACTGGGGCAGCGAGCGCCAGTGGCTGGCCGATCAGCGCTACGAGGGTGACCGCCAGCTCGAGAATCCGCTCGCAGCGGTGCAGATGGGTCTGATCTACGTGAACCCCGAAGGCCCCAACGGCAAGCCCGATCCGCTCGCCTCGGCGCGCGACATCCGCGAAACCTTCGCGCGCATGGCCATGAACGACGAGGAGACCGTGGCGCTGATCGCCGGCGGCCACACCTTCGGCAAGACGCACGGCGCAGCCGATCCGAGCAAGCATGTGGGCCGCGAGCCCGAGGGCGCGGCGCTGCAGGAAATGGGCCTTGGCTGGAAGAACAGCTTCGGCACCGGCAACGGCGCCAGCACCATCACCAGCGGCCTTGAGGGCGCCTGGACGCCGAACCCCACCACCTGGGACAACGGCTACTTCGACACGCTGTTCCGCTACGAGTGGAAGCTGACCAAGAGCCCGGGTGGCGCGCATCAGTGGGTGCCCACCGAAGCATCGGCGCACACCGCCGTGGCCGACGCGCATGACGCCACCAAGCGTCACCCGCCCGTGATGCTCACCACCGATCTGGCGCTGC
>RFQW01000533.1 GCA_009924765.1 Planctomycetota bacterium
AGGATGTTCGACACGCCCTCCGCTGCGTAGCTCTCCAGAATTGCCTGCATCTCGCCCCTGGTGTGACCCACGCAGGTCAGGTGCGGCACTGGATCGAGCGAGGTCTCGCGGCGCAGTCGCAGCACCAGTTCGCGCGTGCGCTCGCGCGTGCTTCCGCCGGCGCCGTAGGTGACGCTGACGAAGCTGGGGGCCAGGCGCTCCAGGGCGGCGATCGATGCGAAGAGCTGCTCCCATCCCGCATCCTTCTGCGGCGGAAAGAACTCGAAGCTTGCGGTGCACGCATCGCGCGCAAGGATGTCCGCCATGTGCATGGGTAGAGTCTACGGACCGGAACTGCCATGCCCGAACGCAACCGCATTTCGAAGCCGGCCGCCCGCCGCCTGAGCCAGTATCTGCGCACCCTGCAGGCCAGGCTGGACGGCGATGCATCCACCAACCGCGTGAGCAGTCGCGAGCTCGGCGAGCAGGCCGGGGTGGCCGATGCGCAGGTTCGCAAGGACCTGGCCAGCTTCGGTGCCGGCGGCCAGCCAGGCGTGGGCTATCAGGTGCGGGCGCTTCACGACGGATTGCGACGGGCATTGGGTCTGGACAAGCCATGGCGTGCCGTGCTGGTGGGGGCCGGCAACATCGGCCGCGCGCTGCTGGCATATCCGCGGTTCGGCGAGGAGGGGTTTGATCTGGTCGCGGTGTTCGACCGGGCATCTGCGGTGGTGGGCCGCCGTGTGGCGGGCCATGCTGTGCAGCCCATGTCGAACCTGCAGGAAGCCGTGCGGCGCAGTGGCGCGCAGCTGGGCATCGTGGCCGTGCCCCCCGACGAGGCGCAGGATGTGGCCGACGCGCTGGTGCGAGCCGGCATTCAGGGGGTGCTGAATTTCGCGCCGCGTGCGCTGCGACTGCCGGCGCATGTGGCGGTGGTGGCAGTGGACTTCACGGAGGCGCTGGAGCGTCTCGCCTTCGAGGCCTCGTTGAAGCCGACGCCCTCGGGCCGATCGAAGGGCCACGGATGAACCGTGCGGGTTGATGCCCTTGGTGTCGACCTGCAGGCCTGTTGAGGGGATCTTTGCGGGTTGTGGATGAAGGTGAGCGGCCCGGATCCTGGGGCGGTTATCCCGTTGCGCCGGCGGACGCCCCCACCGGCGGGCCAGTTGGATGCCGCAGGTATCGATTTCGCAGGGACTTCCGCTGCGCTGACCGCGGGTTCCGTGCGGCAAACCCCTACCGGTGCGTGATCAGGTCGATTGAGGAGGGTCGTGCGCAGGGGCGCATCGCCTGACCACAGGGGCGTCGCGCGCCGACCGAGAAGTCCGGGACTCTATGATTCCCGCATGGCTTCAAGCGGAAGCACATTGCAAGCGGCGCGACTGCAACACAAGGTGTGGTGGGTTGCTTGCATCGGCACCCTTGCGATGGTGACCGGTTGCCAGAAGGTGCTGTTTCCCGCGGACGAACCGCGCACGCAGTACCAGAAGGCGGATCAGTTGCGCGATCGGTTCACGCCGCTCGTGGAGCCGGATGTG
>RFQW01000534.1 GCA_009924765.1 Planctomycetota bacterium
AACCTGGGCCAGGTCATGTAAGGGCGCGCTAAATACCGCCTTCGCATCGCGCCAGATTTCTAAGACCGGTGCATTGCCATCCTTGGCCGGGCGCGTTTTGCCAATGACATGGCTGTGCTTGGATAAGCCATGTTCACGCAGCACTGCCATGACAGGGTCGCGATCCGTTGCGCGCACCTGCAAGACCACACCTAGCTCTTCATTGAAAAGTGCCTTGAGCGTCAATTCTTCGCGCAACGCACCAACTTGGTTTGCCCAGTTTTTACTATCGCCCACGTCCATGCGGCTGTCGGAGACGCCATCTCCTCCGAGCACCAGCATATCCACATTCAGCGCTACGCCCACGCGGCTCGCCAAGGCCATTTCTGTCACAGTGGCCAAAAGTCCGCCATCGCTGCGGTCGTGGTAGGCCAGTATTTTTTTCTGAGCGCGCAAGGTATTGACGGCGTGGACCAAGGCAATCAGGTCTTGTGCATCGTCCAGGTCCGGCACTTGGTGGCCCATCTGTTCCAGCGACTGCGCCAAGATGCCCGCGCCCATGCGGTTTTTGCCGCGCCCCAGGTCGATCAGCACCAGCAGCGCAACGATGAACCCGCCGAAGCGCGACGGCGCAGGCTTCGCCTTCGGCTTCGGCCGGGCACCCTCGTCCACGCGCACCACGCCGCCGCCACCCGCCATGATCCGCGTGTGCCCGGTCTCCACGCCCGGCATGCGCTCGAACTCGCGGTCCGGGTGATCCGGATGGATGGTGCCCACCGGCACCTGCGCGCTGCTCGAGAGCCAGCCGCGCAGTCGCATCGCCAGCGCGCCGGCATCGTCGGGCCGATGCGACTTCTCGCGGCTCAGTCCGTCGGCCACGATGCTCGCCAATCGCTCGTCGATGCGCGGGTTGCACTGGCGCACGTCGGCCGCATCGGTCTCGCACACCGTGCGCGCGGCCTCGTGCACCGGCATGCCGCGCAGGTCGTGCGGCTGCACCCCGGAAAGGAGTTCGTAGAGCACCGCGCAGAGCGCGTAGACGTCGGTGCGCGCGTCGATCCCGCGCGGATCCGCCAGGAACTGCTCGGGGCTCATGTACTGCATGGTGCCCACGATCTGCCCGGTTTCCGTGCGCACCGTCGCCGCCGCGGCATCCACGGTGATGGCGCGCGCCACGCCGAAATCGATCACCTTCACGCGGCCGTGCCGGTCCACCAGGACATTCGGCGGCTTGATGTCACGGTGTACATAGCCCTCGCGATGCGCGAAGCCCACGGCATCGCACGCCTGCAGGAAGGCCTGCACCGTCTCGCGCGTGCCGAGACGCTCGCGGAAGACGTGGTCGGAGATGTTCTGCACGCCGTCCACGTACTCCATCACGATGTACGGCACGTCCACGTCGCCGTCCGCCTCGATGCCGGTGCGCAGCACCGCCGCAATGCCCGGGTGACGCAGCTTCTCGAGCAGGCGCCCCTCGCGGTCGAAGCGCTTGCGCACCGCCTCGTCGTGCTGCGTGCGCAGC
>RFQW01000535.1 GCA_009924765.1 Planctomycetota bacterium
CGGCTACATGCAGAACATCACCGGCTCCAAGCGCGTGTCGGGTGATGCGCCGGGCGTGCGTCAGTCGCCCACCTTCACCATGCTGGACATGGCGCTGCGACCCGAGGCGTACATCGACGCCGACGTGGTGTACGTGAAGAACCGCGAAGTGCGCCTGCGCATCGCCGATGCGCTTCGCAATGCCGATCCGTCGCTGGCCGACCGCATGCGCGGCTTCGAGTCGAGTGGTCTGATCGCGCCAAGCCTGCTGTGGGATGGCACGGCTGGTTCGTGGCGCGCGGACATCGCGCCGCTGATGAAGCAGATCGAGGGCGACCTGATCCGCACCGCCAAGCAGGCCGACCAGATGCGCGGCGCGATCATGTTGATGCAGCCCGAGCAGATCCGCGGTCGCCTTCGCATGGTGCCCGCGCAGGCGGCCGATCAGCAGTGGCTTGTGCTGGATCAGGCCACCGGCCCCGTGGGCGATGCATGGAGCGCGCTGCAGGCCGCATGGACATCGGGCGATCTGCAGGCCGCCACACCCGCGGTGCAGAGGTTGGCCACCGCGTTGCGCGAAACCGGCGGCGCCAATCTTCCAAGCCAGTCACGCCTCGCCTGGGAAAGCTGGTACTTCCGCACCGGTCAGATGACCTGGGTGTGGTTCGTGTACTTCGGCGCCGTGGCGCTGCTGCTGCTTGGCTACAGCTGGAAGTGGCCGGGTGCCACGCGGCTTGGCCTGCAGGCATTCGCGGGCGCGTTCCTGTTGCAGACGGCGGCGGTGGGCCTGCGCTGGTACGTGAGCGATCGCTGGCCCAACTCGAACATGTTCGAGGCCGTCACCACCGCGTCATGGATGGGTGCGGCGCTGGCGGTGGTGGCCGAGGTGATGCTGCGACGCCTGCCGGTGCGCGGCCTGTTCGCGCTGGGCGCCAGCGTGGGTTGCATGCTGGCGCTGATGGCCTGCGCGCTGCTGCCCGCGCAGCTGAATCCCGCGATCGGCAACATGATGCCGGTGCTGAACGACGTGTGGCTGTACATCCACACCAACGTGATCATCTTCAGCTACGCGCTCATCTTCATGGCGGCGGTGACCGCGGCCATGTACCTGGTGTGGCGCTGGCGTGGTGGTGCCGCGGTGTACGCGCGTGTGGGTGGCGCAGGCGAAATGCTGGCGTTGGCGGGCGGCGACGGCGCGGCGGGGCAGGGCCGCGTGGGAGAGATCCTGGACGGTGTCACCATGACGCTGATGGAACTCAGCTTCGTGCTGCTGTGGGCCGGCATCGCCATGGGTGCCATCTGGGCCGACCACAGCTGGGGCCGTCCGTGGGGCTGGGATCCGAAGGAAGTGTTCGCGCTGAACACCTTCGTGGTGTTCGCGGTGCTGGTGCATGTGCGCTGGCGCAGCAAGGACAAGGGCCTGTGGACCGCCGTGCTGGCCGTGATCGGCGCCGCCGTGATGCTGTTCAACTGGATCGTGATCAACTTCGTGATCACGGGGTTGCACAGTTACGCGTGA
>RFQW01000536.1 GCA_009924765.1 Planctomycetota bacterium
GCCGCGGCCAGCATGATGGCGGGGCACCCCAATGAAACGCGCCCCGACGGCCTGCGCAATCTTCCCTTCTCCATCTATATGGGCGGCAAGGACGCGGCGTTCAAGCGCAACGACATCGCCGCGCAGTGGAAGACCATGCTGGATGACCTGGCCGCCAAGGATCCGGGCGGCTATCCGCACCAGGTGACCATCTATCCCGAGAACGGTCACTGGATGGATCGCAAGGACGCGGTGGCCGTGCCGTGGATGGCCACGCACACGCGCAACACGCGCCCCGCGCGCATCGTGTGGCTGCAGGACGACGTGACCGAACCGCGCTTCTACTGGTTGATGAACCCCGCGCCCAAGGCTGGTCAGCGCGTGGTGGCGCGGCGCGATGGTCAGGTGATCACCATCGAGGAGGCGCAGGGCGTGGACGAGCTGCACATCATGCTTGATGACGGCATGATGGATCTGGATCAGCCGGTGAAGGTGGTCATGGGCAACGCCACGCTGTTCGAGGGCAAGGCAGCGCGCACCGCGGCCACCATCTCGCGCACGCTTGCCGATCGCGGCGACGTGGGCAGCGTGTCCTCACCCGCGAAGCCCTGGCCGAACTGCCCGCCGACATCGCCACCAGTCCGCTGTTCAACGGTGACCTGGCGCCAACGCCCAAGGGTCGCCGCACCTGGACCACCTACAACTTTGCCGCGCTGTGGATCGCCATGGCGCACTGCCTGCCCACCTACATGCTGGCCGGGGGACTGATCGCGCTTGGCATGAACTGGTGGCAGGCGCTGCTCACCATCGCGCTTGGCAACGTGATCGTGCTGGTGCCCATCCTGCTGAATGCGCACCCGGGCACCAAGTACGGCATTCCGTTTCCGGTGCTGGCGCGCAGCAGCTTCGGCACGGTGGGCGCCAACGTGCCCGCCATCCTTCGCGCGGTGGTGGCGTGCGGATGGTTCGGCATCCAGACCTATATCGGTGGCGAGGCGGTGCGCACCTTTCTGGTGGCGGTGTGGCCCGCGTTCGATCAGGTTGGTGGCGGCGCCATGATCATGGGCCTTGGCGTGCCAAGCGCCATCACCTTCGGCATCTTCTGGCTGATCAACGTCGTCATCATCCTGTTCGGCATGAACGCCGTGCGCGTGTTCGAGAACTGGAGCGCGCCGCTGATCCTGCTGATGGGCGTGTGGCTGCTGGTGTGGGTGGTATGGCGCGCGGGAGGTCTGGGGCCCATGTTCCACCGTCCAAGCAGCTTCGCCACCAACGCCGACTTCTGGAAGGTGTTCGTGCCCAGCCTCACCGGCATGATCGGCTTCTGGGCAACGCTCAGCCTGAACATTCCGGACTTCACGCGATTCGGGCGTGGTCAGCGCGAGCAGATGCTGGGTCAATCGATCGGCCTGCCAACCACCATGATCGCCTTCAGCGCGATGGCGGTGGTGATCACCAGCGCGGCCGAAACCATCCTGAAGGGCAGCGACCCCAAGACGCTGTGGGATCCGGTG
>RFQW01000537.1 GCA_009924765.1 Planctomycetota bacterium
GCGCGCCACCTCGGCCTGCCCACGCAGCGACGGATGCACGTGATCATCGAGCAGTTCCCAGCTCGTGGCGCCTTCGGGCGAGAGATCGCGGAATCGCTCCGCCACATCGCACAGCACTGCGCCCTTCGCAGCAGCGGCATCACGGATGGCCTGCTCGGTCTGGCTCACCGGGCGCCACGGCATGGTGTCCAGATCGCGGGCGCGAAGAAAGGACTGCCTGGCACCCTTCACATCACCCGCGGCGAGCTGACTGCGTGCCAACGCGAACTGCGTCATGGCACTGCGCGGGGCACGTGAGGCCGCCGCGCGAAGTGCGTCCACGGCACCAGCATTCGGCGCATCCGAAGTCAGGCGTGCCAGATCGGACTTGCCCGCAGCATCAAGCCCCTCCTGATCGTCTTCGCCAAGCGGCGCAAGACCCGCCTCGTTGCTGGCCGTGGTGCAGACGAGCGCCTGCACCCCCGCCGCCTTCACGTCGGACAGCATGCGCTCCAGATTCGTTCGCAGGTTGCGCGCCGCCGCGGCTCGCAACGGCGAATCGGAAGCGATCACCGTCTGCCCGATCATCTGCTCCATCAGCGTGCGATTCTGGTCGGCACCCCGGTGCAGCAATCCTTCGACCACCTGCACAAGCGCCAGACCGCGCGCGGCGCGCATGAGCGGCAGCGCCCAGGTTGGCATGGTGCCTGATGCGTTGATCGAGGCCGTGCCGTAGGCGCCGAAGAATTCGTTGTTGCCCACGTAGAAGATGAACAGGTCCGGGTCGTACCGCAACGCATCGCGCACCTGATAGATGAGCGGAAAGCTGGCGATCGCGGTGGTTCCCATGTTCACCACTTCCACGCGCCGGTCGGGCCACGCATCGGAAAGCATGGACTGCAGGAACGCCGACATCGCCAGATTCGACGGCTGTGGATAGCCCTTCGCCGCCGACTCCCCGATCAGCACGATGCGCACGGTGCCCGCCGGCTTGGGCATGCAGAAACTCGATTGTTCCGCATACCCCGGGCGCGATGGATTGGCGAAGAAGTACGGCTTGCTGGCCGCCGGCTCCACGATGCACAGCTGCGCGCCGGACGGAAGCGTGCCCACGCGGCGGATGAACTCGGGGTAGCCACCCCAACCGAACATGCGCAGCGCCAGTTCGAGCACCGCCAACAGCACCAGCGGAAGGGTGATCGTGATCGCGATGAACAGTGCGCGCTTCCACGCGGGCAAGGGCTGCGCATCCGGCTCGGGGCTGGTCGAATCAGTCGCCATCAGAATTGCCGCTCCGGATCATGGCGCGTGCGCGACAACGGCTTCCACATGGATTCTCCGTGGGCGGGCGCGCGCAGCTGCAGGCGATCGCGGCCAAGCAGGCGCGCCGCCACGCCCAGCGGCGTGATCACCAGAAAGAACACGATCGCGAGCGCGACAGTGCCGATCAAGGTGCCAACGGTCCACACGAATCCCATCCACGCCCAGTAGGCCGGCAGTCCGATCCGCGTGCC
>RFQW01000538.1 GCA_009924765.1 Planctomycetota bacterium
CCCCTGCTCCGTGTCGCAGATCGCCGCCGCAAGCGGTCGTGGTGCGGCGGGCCTGTACCGCCACCTTGAGGTGATGGCCAAGGCGGGCATCCTGCTGCATGCCGGGCAGCAGAAGTCGGGCCGCCGCTGGGAGCGCATCTACGACCTGAATCGCGACACTGGCGTGCCCATGTGCGATCCACTCACGGGCTCAGGCGTGAAGGACGACATCAAACTGTGCAATGCCATGACGCGTGCCGCCATGCGCGACTACGGCCGCGCAAGGGCGTGAAGGATGTGATCAAGCCGAGTTTCATCACGTCGCTGTTCGAGATCACCAGCCTGGATGAAAAGAGCGCCGCAGAGGTGATGAAACTGGCGGACCGCATGATGCAGATCGTGGTGCAGGGCCGAAAGACCGGCAACGGGCGCCGCTACCGCATCAGCCTGATGGCGTCGCCGATCGTGTGAGGTTGCAGCAGGCGGCTCACGCCCGAGCAGCATGTCGACGAACTTCGCCGTAGCCCCAGGCTGCACCCACAAGCAGCACGGAACCCACGCCGGCGAACACCACCGCCAGCGCCATCCGCTTCGAGAATCCCGTGGCCACCGGGTTGCGCTGGATCTCCGACACCTGCGGCGTCGGCGGCGTCTGCAAGGCCACCTTCGCACTCGCCAGTGACATTTCAGCGCCAGAGCGCTCGGCGACAGTGGCGTTTGAATCGACTCGCAGCGACTGCAGGCGTTCGCTGGCAACCTGCACGGTCAGACTCGCCTGACTCAGGTACTCCGAATTCAAGCGCGCAACGGCGGCCTGCGCGACCTGCCGAAGGATTTCGGCCAGCGATGACGTTTCCTCGTTCGCTGGCGACACCACCTGCACCAGAATCAGGCTCTTGGTCAAATCGGCCTTTGCAGCGGTGCCCTGCTTCTGGAACTCGACGTGCAGATCGACCCCGCGTGTCGACAATCCGCGACGCGCGATCTCTTCCTGCAATGCAACCATCACGCCTTCGAGATTGCCCCGTTCCGTGCGGACGGTGAAAGCGTTCTCGAACGGCTCGTTCTGCATCAGCGCGCCAACCTGCACACTCATGAGCACAACGAACCAGATCACCAGCCACCACCGGCGGCGATAGGCCCACACCAGCCCATCCATCAGCGACAACCCAGACTGCTCAGGAGCCGACTGGCCCGCAATGAGATACACGGGCTGCGGATCCATCGAAAGCATGGCCGTCTCGGGCTTGTCGGTCATGCCGCAAGGAATATGCGATCGCAGCATCCGATGCCAACGCGCCTATCCAGCCTGCAGCACCTCGAGCCGCGTGGGAATGCTGTGCAGACTGCCGTGGCGCGTCACGCACAGGGCGGCCGCACGCGCAGCCTGCTGCAGCGCGTGGTGCGGATGCTGCCCGTCGGCAAGCCCAGCCAGGAAGTAGCCGGCGAATGTGTCGCCCGCGGCGGTCGAGTCGATGGCACTCACCTGCACGGTTGGAATGTGCGA
>RFQW01000539.1 GCA_009924765.1 Planctomycetota bacterium
GGCGACCTGGATGGCGACGGCTCCGTGAGCTTCAGCGACGTGTCGTTCTTGCTGCTCGATTTCGGCGATTGCAGCGGGGTTCCGGCAGATGTGGATGGCTCGGGTTGCGTCGACAACGGCGACGTGGCCTTCATGCTGCTGCTGTTCACCTGAAACCGGCCCGAGTGTCTGTTGTTTGCAAAAGAAACATTTTGCAAAGAATGTGTCCGGTTCCTGCTTGTCAGCCGCGCAAGCCGGGCTAGGTTGTTTGCATGCCCACGCATGCGCGCTATCGATCCGGTCGCCTTTTCACGCTCTGTGCAGCGGCCTGCCTTGCAGCCAGCGCGGCCGCAAGCGCAAGCACGGTCAGCGTCTTCGGTGACCTGTCGTACGGGCAGGATCGCATCCCTTTCGAATTGAACGATGCGGTGCACGTGGGCGCCACGCGGCGCACGGTTGCGGCGGTTCGCGCCGATGGATCCATCATGGCCTGGGGCTACGACGGCAACGGCGAGGTAACCAGCGTGCCGTCGGGACCGTCCTTCACCAAGGTCTTCGGTGGTTGGGGCTTCACGTTCTTCGGGCTCACCGATCAGGGGCAACTGATCTCATGGGGCCGCAATACGGTGGGGCAGGCTGATGTCGCGGCGCTGCCCGCTGGACTGCGTTACGTGAAGGCCGCCGCCAGCTTCTTCCACGGTGCCGGGCTGCGTGACGACGGCAGCCTGGTGGTGTGGGGTGCAAGCAATCCCGCCATCTTCACGCCGACGCAGCAGGCGACCATCTGCACGGTGCCCACGCTTGCGTCCGGCGTGGTGTGGAGCGACTTCGGCGTGGGGTACCGCACCACCATCGGGCTCACCAGCGATGGCACCATTCGTGCCTGGGGCATCGATCTGTACGGCGACACCACGGTGCCGTCGCTGCCGACCGGCCTCACCTACACGGGCCTTGCATTCGGCGGCACGTTCGCGGTTGGGCTGCGCAGCAATGGCACCGTCGTCGCATGGGGTGACGACTACTTCGGGCAGGTGTCGGACGTGCCGCAGCCAGCGCCGGGCGTGCAGTGCACGCAGATCTACGCCGGCGCCGACCACGCCTTCGCCCAGTTCAACGATGGCTCATGGCAGGGGTGGGGCACCAACTACGACGGCGAGAGCGATCCGTCGAACCTGTCCGGCGACATCATGCAGCAACTGGTCGCCTCCGGCGGCTTCAACGTGGTGCTTGCGGGTGCGCAGTGCTTCGGCGACCTCGATGGAAGTCTGGAAGTGGATGCCGGCGACGTGGCGTTCGCGCTGCTCGACTACGGACCATGCTCGGGCTGTCCCGCCGACCTCGACGGCACCGGCGGCGTGGACTTCGGCGACATCGCGCTGGTCCTGCTTTCCGTCGGGCCCTGTCAGTGACGCGAGCGCACCATCCGGACCACAAACGACCGAGCCTCCCGTGATGGGAGGCTCGTTTCGTTTCAGGCTCGCGGCGCCGAGGTGGCGGCG
>RFQW01000540.1 GCA_009924765.1 Planctomycetota bacterium
GGCGTGCACCAAGGAAGCCGTTCCGGAAGTGAAGGCGAAGCTGCTGCAGGAGATGCAGTCGCTGCCATCCACCCTGGATCAGGCGGAGCTGGATCGCGCCAAGGCACGCATCGCCACGGCAGTCGCGCTGGCAGGCGAACGCCCCGCTGGTCGCATGACCCGACTTGGATCGCTGTGGGCCTACGGCATTCCGTACGCCACGCTGGACGAGGAAATGCAGCGCATCGACAAGGTGAAGCTGGATGATCTGCGGCAGAGCTTGCGCGAATTTCCGCTGCAGCCCGTGGTGACGGGCCTGCTGCACAGCTGAATCAGCGCTTGATCAGCGAAAGCATGTCCGCCTGCTCGTCGGCGTGGTAGCTGCTGCGCACCAATGGGCCGCTTTCACACACCTTGAAGCCGCGCGCCAGCGCCTGCTGCTTGAACATGGCGAACTGGTCCGGGTGCATCCACCTGTGGATCGGAAGGTGGTTGCGCGTGGGCTGCAGGTACTGGCCAACCGTGAGCACATCGGCATGGCTTGCGGCCTGCACGTCATCCATCAGTTCCAGCACCTCTTCATCATGCTCGCCGATGCCGACCATGATGCCGGTCTTGGTGACCAGACCCGCGGCCTTGAACTGCTTCAACACGGCAAGTGAGCGCTCGTAGCGGGCCTGCGGTCGCACCGCCGGATGCATGCGCTTCACCGTTTCCATGTTGTGGCTGATGATCTCGGGGCGCGCATCACACACGGTCTGGATCGCCTTCTCGTCGCCGCAGAAGTCGCCCACCAGGATCTCCACGCTCATCTTCGGGCACGCCTCGTGCGTGCGGCGGATGGTTTCGGCCCAGATCTCGGCGCCGCCGTCCGGCAGCTCGTCGCGGTTCACGCTGGTGATCACCACATGCTTCAGACCCATCAGCGCAAGACTTTCGGCCACGCGGCGGGGCTCGTCGGTGTCCAGTGTGGTGGGTCGACCCGTCTTCACGTTGCAGAAACCGCAACTGCGCGTGCAGGTGTCGCCCAGGATCATGATGGTGGCGCTGCCGCGGCTCCAGCACTCGCCCATGTTCGGACAGCTGGCTTCCTGACACACGGTGTGCAGCCGATGCTCGTCGATGATGCCCTTGAGGCGCAGGTAGCCCTCGCCACCCGGAACACGGGCACGCAGCCAGTCGGGCTTCTTGCCGATGCGCATCACCTGCTGCGCCTGATCGGCGTTGTTCAGCACCATGCCGGTGAGGCTGATGGCCGGTTGGGGCAGGTTGCGCGTGGTGTCACCACCCAACGGACGAGGGTGGCGGGCAAGTGTGCGGGCGATCGCTGGGTCGGGGTGCGTCACGGAGGGTGAAGGGTAGCCCTATCGAGGCGGTCAACCAAGCGTCATACTGTGGCACATGCACGGTTCACACATGCACGGATGGGCACATCGATGGCTGCCGATCCTGTTTCTGGTCGCTCTGACCGTGGGTCTGGGCCTGTTCTGGGGGGC
>RFQW01000055.1 GCA_009924765.1 Planctomycetota bacterium
GCGCGCGATGCGCTCGCTGATCTCGCCGCCGGTGGCGTAGGTGTACTCGAAGGTGAACTTGTCGCCCTTCTCGTTCTCCAGGATGCCGTCGCCGTCGCGATCCTTCCAGCCAGCCTCGGCCAGCAGCGCCTTCGCCTTCTCGGGGTCGAACGGCAGCGGTGCCACGCTGGGGTCGCTCGCCGGGCTCTCGGGATTCATCGGACCCTTGCTCACGATGCCGATGCCGTCCCAGATGTCGCGGATCATGCGCTCGCGATCAAGCAGCATGGTCATCGCCTTGCGCACGCGCTTGTCGGCGAAGGGCGTGGCCTTGCCGTTGCGCGGTCCGCACTGCCACGCGATGAAGCTGTAGCCGCAGCGCATGTTGGTCCACTTCAGCATGTAGCTGCTCTTCTCGAACTGCGGCTCGTCCTTCATCAGCTTGTTGAACTGCGGGCTGGTGGGCAGCATCATCGAGCCCTCGCCGTTGCGGTACGCCACCAGCCGGCCCAGATCGTCCTTGATGGTGCGGAAGCGCATGCCGGCCAGCGGCGCGGGCGCGGCCCAGTACTGCTCGTTGCGCACCAGCACCACGTCCTGACCGGGCGTCCACTGGCTGGCCAGGTCATCCGGGCCCTTCGGCAGCTTCTCCAGCCGGAACTGACCCGAACCCATCAGCATGCCGGTCGCCTGGTTCACCTGCGACGGCTCGAACTTGGCGTAGTAGTGCTTGGGCAGGATCGGGTCGCCGAACGCGATCAGGATGTTGGTGAACAGCGGCTCCTTGAACACGAATTCGACCGTGTGATCATCGATCACCTTCACGTCCTTCAGGTTGTCCTGCGTGCTGCGGGTGCGCTCGGCCTCGATCAGCGGATTGTTGATGAAGTCCAGGTAGGTCCAGCGCACGTCCTCGGCCGTCACCGGCTGGCCGTCGCTGAAGTGCGCCAGCGGATTGATGTGTGCGCGGATCCACAGGCCGTCGGGGTCGATCTGCCAGCCGTCGGCCAGCTGCCCCACCATCTTCAGCGTCTTCGGATCGAAGGTGCCCAGTGCCTCGCACACGCGATCCATCACGCGGGTCTGGTACACGTCGCTGGCGATGTAGGGCGTCAACTTGGCGGGCTGCGCCTCGAACAGTTCGGTGAACTCGCCGCCCTCGCCGTACCCGGGCAGCTTGGCCGGATCGCTGGCCGCAGCGGGTGCGTTCCAGCGCTCGATCTTCACGCCGGGACGGGCCCATGCGTCGTCACGCGGCGCGGCAGCCGTGGTCGTCGCGGCCGCAGCCGGTGCCACCCGAATCTGCTGGATGCGCTTCTCCAGATCGGCGATGCGGCCATCCACCTTCTGCAGCAGTTCCCACTGCCGATCGCGCTGCACCATCGAAAGCCACACGCTCAGCGCCACCGCGAGCAGCAGCACCAGCATCACGAGGTCCTTGAATCCGAAGCCGTTTCGCATGGGACGCGAAGGGTAGCGAAGGGTCGCCGATGCGTCTCAACCTGCCGACGCCGGGTCGAGTCGATCGCGCAGCCGATCTGCCGCGAAATTCAGCGAAAGCAGCGCGAAGGCCACCACGCCGCACGGCGGCAACAGCAGCCACCATCGACCCTTCACCAGATTCAGTTCGGGCAGTCCATCGGCCGCAAGGTTGCCCAGGCTCGGCAGTGGTTCACGAATGCCGATGCCGAGGAAACTCAGGAAGCTCTCGCTCAGGATCGCGGCCGGCACGGCCAGCGCCGCATACGCCGCCACAGGGCCGGCGAGGTTGGGCAGCAGATGCCACCAGAAGATGCGCGGCGAACCCGCGCCCATCGCGCGCGCCGCCTCCACGAACGCCCGCTCGCGCAGCGACAGCACCTGCCCGCGCACCACGCGGCTCATGGTGAGCCATCCCACGCCTGCCACCGCAACCAGCATGGTGAACAGGTTGATGCCCTGCCGCAGCGTGGGCGACACATCACGCAGGAATCGATCGGCAAGCCCGTCCACCGCCACGCTCAGCAGCGTGGCAAGCAGGATGCTCGGCAATGCGTACAGCACATCAACGCTGCGCATCAGCCACGCATCGGTGCGTCCGCCAAACCATGCGGCTGCCGTTCCCCACGCCACGCCCACCGCCGTCGCCACCAGCGCCGCCGCGATGCCGAGCGTGAGCGAGATGGCGCTGCCCGCCACCACACGCGCCAGCACATCGCGACCGATTCGATCGGTGCCCAGCAGTCGGCCGGGCACGTATTGACCCGCTGCTTCGGCCGCCTGCACGCGCGCGGCGGAAGCGGCATCCGACATCCACGACGGCGGCAGCAGACTCAATTGCAGGTTCTGCGCGGACCATCGTGCGGCGTGCGCGCCGCCGGGCAACGCGACGGAACCGAACGCCCACGGTGACAGCAGCACGACCACCCCCAGCAGTCCACAGAGCAGCCATACGCCCACGCCCCCACCGCCGGTGCGGCGCGCGCGAAGCGTCGGTTCTGCGGAGGGGCTCACGGCCCGCAATCTACGGCTTTGGCGAAGGCTCCGGGCGGTCCATGCCGTCGGCCGGACGCTTGGGCTCGCCGCCCTCGCGGCGCGGCCACGCGCCCTCGCCACCGATCAGCATGGACATGGGCACCTCGGACATGCGCCCGAACTTCGGCGACTCGCCGCGCTGCACCGCGCTCACCACCTCGTTCAGTCGAGTCTCGCGGTCCTTGATGTCGGTCTGCAGCTTGCGACGCGCCTCCTTCAGGCCCTTCTCCATCGCGACCAGTTCGTAGGCGCGCGCCTTCATGTCCAGTTCAAACTGCTGCTGCGCGGCCTGGCGCACCTCGACCAGCGCGGCGGCCTCGGCGGCGGCGTCACCAGCGTCCTTCGCCTGCTTCAGGCGCTCGCCCGCGGCGCGGATCTGCCGCTGCATGCGGAAGTCCTCCACCCGAGCCTTGTACAGCTCGGGCTGCCGCTCACGCATCCACGACAGTCCGATCAGCATGCGCGACTGCGTGCCGATGCGCTGACGCAACTCGGCGGGATCCTTGGCGCGCATGGACTCCAGGCCCTCGGCCCATGCCGGATCGATGTCCCGCGCGGTGGCGATGATGCGATTGATGTCCTCATCGGTGATCTCGCGACGCATGCCCGCGCCACCGCGCCGCCCCTCGCCGCCGGGCTGCGCCTTGGCTGCAGGACGCGGCTCGTCAGCGGCCGGCGGCGCCTGTCGCGCACCCGCCGCGAATGGAAGCAGCAGACCCGCCGTGAGGCACAGTGCGCCCATCGCGACCACTCTTGAGCGCCGACGAACGCTGCGTTCGACCTTCGTCATCCGTCCACCCGACCCTTCAGCAGCAGCTGCATCTCGGCGTCGAGGTCGTTCAGCCCCACGCCCTGCATCGCGTTCACGGTGGAGAAGTCCTCACCCAGCACGCCATCACCCGCCACCGCCATCACCG
Source organism: Planctomycetota bacterium (assembly GCA_009924765.1). Lineage (GTDB taxonomy): Bacteria > Planctomycetota > Phycisphaerae > Phycisphaerales > SM1A02 > SYAC01. Next base: position 3,411 of record RFQW01000055.1, read on the forward strand.
CGGTGAGGTTGGCCTCGCTGCTGTCGTCCGGCGCATGCATGGCGGTGAACCGCAGTGCAAGCCCCGACGCCAGCAGCAGCGCAGCCGCAGCGGCCACCCAACGGAACGAGAGCCGCGCCAACACCGCCGGCGCCTGCTGGTTCTCTGGAAGCATGGGCGCACTCGCGCGGTACAGCCTGTCGGCCAGGCCGGCGGGCACGCGAGCCGACTGCGCGCCCAACAGGCGATGCAGACGAGGCGAATGGTCGGGATCAGGGGTGGACATCATGATTGGATCCTTCCAGACGGGGTTCGGAACGGCGCCGCAAGGACGCTGTTGCAGCAGGTGACGAGAAATCCGGCAGTATCGGACGGCGCTTCATTCGGTCTCTTCCTCCCCCAGACGGCGGCCGATCAGGCCCTTCAGCTTGCGCAGGGCCCGGTGGTGGCGCGCCAGCAGGGTTCCGAGGGGTTCATGCAGCAGGTCGGCCATCTGCTGAAAGCCCATGCCGCCCTGATGGCGCAGGTCGATCACCAGGCGGTCCGCCTCGGGCAACTGCTGCATGGCTTCGTGCAGTGCGGACAGTTCCTCGGCGGTCGCGTGCTCCTCCTGCCGGGCCGAGGGCCCGACGTCGGCCAGCACGTCCGAGTCCATCGGCCGCGCGTGGCGCTTGCGGCGGCGCATCTCGTCGCGCAGGCGGTTCAGCGCGATGCGGAACAGCCACGCCTCGAAGCGCCCCTGCTCCACGTAGTCGCCCAGCTTGGTCGCCACGGTGCAGAACACGCTCTGCGCGATCTCCTCGGCCAGTTCCGGATCGTTGGTGTAGCTGCGCAGGAAGGCGAACACGCGCGGACCCCAGCGCTGCACCACCTCGCGCCAGGCCAGCTGGTCGCCGGCTGCGGCACGAGCCAGGAGTGCAGGAATCTCCTCGGGCTCCGTCATGCGCGTGGCTCAATCTACTGCACGCGCCCCGCGTGGGTGCGGGGCCGCAGCGATCAGAGCGGCAGATCGTCGATGGCCTGCACGGATCGCGAGCGCGGCGCATCGAAGCCACCCGGCGGCGCGGCATCGGTGAAGTCGCGGAAGCGCGTCAGGCGACCATCCCAGGTGAGGCGCACGACACCCGTTGGGCCGTTTCGCTGCTTGGCAATGATGAGCTCGGCCAGACCGCGCTTGTCGGCGTTGGCCTCCAGCCAGTCGTCGTCGCCCTGGTGGTAGTACTCCTCGCGGTGCAGCATCAGCACCACGTCGGCGTCCTGCTCGATGCTGCCCGACTCGCGCAGATCGCTCATGCGCGGCTTGTGACCCTCGCGCTGCTCGGCGGCGCGGTTGAGCTGGCTCAGGCACACCACCGGCACGTCCAGCTCGCGCGCCATCGCCTTGATGCCTCGGCTGATCTCGCTCACTTCGGACTGGCGGCTTTCCACGCGCGCGCCGCTCGACATCAGCTGCAGGTAGTCGATGAACACCGCGGTGATGCCGTGCTTCTCCTTCAGGCGGCGCGCCTTGCTGCGCATGTTCAGCAGCGTCAGGCCCGGCGTGTCGTCGATCCAGATCTGCGAATCCTGCAGGCTTTCGCAGGCCGCCAGCAGCGCTCGGTAGTCCTCCTTGCGCAGCATGTTGCGACGCAGGCGCTGGCTGTCGATGCCGCCCTTGGCGCACAGGATGCGCTGCACCAGCTGCTGCCGGCCCATTTCCAGGCTGAACATGGCCACCGGCTGCCCCGTGGCCGCCACGTTCTCCATCATGTTCAGCGCAAGCGCGGTCTTGCCCATGCTGGGACGCGCGGCCAGGATCAGCATCTCGCCCTTCTGCAGGCCGCTGGTCATCTCGTCGAACTCGGCGAAACCGGCGGGCAGACCGGTGAAGGGCTTGCCCTCGCTGGCGTCGATCACCTTCAGCGTGTGGTCGAGCAGTTCCTTCAGGCTGGCGAAGCGCGCACCATCACGTCGCTGCGCGATGGCGAAGATGCGCTGCTCGGCCCCCTCGAGCACCTGCTGCGGTTCGTCACCCGAACCCTGCGCGTCGGCCAGAATCTCGCCCGCGGCGCGAATGAGTTCGCGCATGGTCGACTTGTCGCGCACGATGCGCGCATACTCCTGCGCGTGCGCGGCGGTGGGAGAACTCTCCGCGAGCTCCACCAGATAGTTGGTGCCGCCCACGTCCTCGAGCAGTCCCTTGTCGGTCAGGTGCGCGTTCAACTGCACCACGTCGAGCGTGGCGGTGCGGTCCCAGATCTGCACCATGGCGTCGAAGATGGCGCCGTGGGCGGGCCGATGGAAATCCGCGCCGTTGGGAATGCTCTGGATCACGTCGCCGATCACGCGCGGATCGATCAGGATGGCGCCCAGCAGGCTCATCTCCGCCTCGATCGAATGCGGCGGCGCCGCGTCCAGCAGGCGCTTGGCGTCACGGGCGTCGATGCGGGAACGGTCCCGCGAGGCGGGCCGACCCGATGGCTTGGCGGGATCCATGTCGGTCACCGCGCTCAGCGGCTCGCGGCAGCAGCCATGCCGGATTCGGTGGCGACCAGATCACCCTTCTCGCGCATCAGGCGACCCGGCTTGAAACGCACGGTCTGCTTGGCGGGCACATGCACGGCCTCGAGCGTCTTGGGGTTCTGGGCGCTGCGGGCCGCGCGCTGACGCACCTCGAACACGCCGAAGTCGCGGAACTCGAGACGGTTGCCCTGCCCCAGCTCCTCCACCACCGCATCCAGGAAGTTCTGCACCACCGTCTTCACGTCGTTGCGCTGCAGGCCGGTCTTCTGGGCGATGCGTTCAACGAGTTCCTTCTTGGTGACGGTGTTCATCGTGCTTCTCCAGATGGGGCGCTTCGGAATGTCGTAACCGCGACGGCGACTTGACTTGCGTCAGTATGGTCGGGAAGGCCACCGGCAGTCAAGCCAGCGTTTCATCCACCGAGAATCCCCGTTTCGCGTGACCGCATCCTGTGGATGGCCGCGGTGGTGCTGACGCCGGGAATGTGACCAAGCAGCCGCAGCTCGACGCCGAGTTCCTGCAGCAAAGCGAACTCCGTCACGTCCTCAGGCCGAGCGTAGTCCCCGCCCTTCACGTAGATGGTCGGATGCGTGGCGCGAATCACCTCGTGCGCGGTGCGCTCCTCGAACCAGGTGACCAGGTCCACGCACTCGAGCGCGGCCATCACCTCCATGCGCTGCTCCAGCGGGAACACGGGGCGATCGTCACCCTTCAGGCGGCGCACCGAGTCGTCGCTGTTCAGCGCCACCACCAGCACATCGCCCTGCTCGCGCGCCTGACGCAGGCTGGTCACGTGACCGGCGTGCAGCACGTCGAAGCAACCATTGGTGAGCACGATGCGCTGACCTGCGGCGCGGCGCGCCTCCAGTTCCACCTGCAGCGAGGCGCGATCGCGGATCTTGCCCGCCATGTGGCCCGCCTGCGCCAGCACCTGACGGCGCACCTGCGCGAAGGGAATCGGCTGCGCACCGAACACCTCCACCTCCAGACCTGCGGCCACGTTGGCGAAGGCCACCGCCTCGGGCCACGGGAAATGGTTCGCCAGCGCGGCGGCCAGCGCCGCAAGCACCATGTCGCCGGCACCCGTCACGTCGTACACGCGGCGCGCCACGGTGGGTACATGCACGGGCTCCATGCCCGCGCGTTCCAGATAGGAACCGTGACGGTCCAGCGTGAGCACCACCGTGTCCAGCTTGAAGCGCTCGCGAAGTGATCGCGCCAGCGTGCGCATCTCGGCATGGTCGACATCGGGCAGCGACTTGCGGCCCGACGCCAGCGCGGCCTCGGTGCGGTTGGGCGTGATGGTGGTGGCGCCGGTGTAGCGCGTGTAGTCGGTGATCGCCGCGGGGTCGACCAGCACGGGCTTGCCCAGCTTGCGTCCGATGGCGATCACGCCCTGGCACAGCGATGGCGTGCACACGCCCTTGGCGTAGTCCTCGATGCAGATCACCTGCGTGGTCGCGGCGGCGCGCTCGATCGCCTGCAGCAGGCGCGCTTCCACCGCGGCGTCGATCGGATCGCGGCTCTCCACGTCCACGCGGAACATCTTCTGCGGATGGCGATGCTGCGCCAGACCCACGATGCTGCGCTTCACGGTGGTCGGACGCGAGGCATCCTCGATGAGACCGGACGCATCGCAGCCGCCTTCCTGCAGCAGCGATCGGAGCGTGGCGCCCTCGGCATCCGCGCCCGTGATGCCGAAGCACTTCACGCGACCGCCCAGCGCGGCCGCGCACAGCGCCACGTTGCTCGAACCGCCCGCGGTCTGCTGCAGATCCTGCGCGCCGCGACTCAGCAGCACCGGCACGGGCGCGTCGGGGCTCAGCCGGTCCGCGGATCCATGCTGCGCCTGATCCAGCATGAAGTCGCCGACCAGCAGCAGGTCGAAGGGCTTCCAACCCGCCAGCAACGGCACGAGTGCTTCGGCGTTTCCGCTCATCCGGACAGTCTAGCGGCGAAGGCGCGAATCCCCAGCATCGAGCGCGGCACGCACGGCATCGCGCAGGGCCTCGCCGCCTTGCAGGCATGTCAGCGCCAGCTCGGGACGCACCACCGGCAGGTGGCTCGCGGGCAGCAGATCGCGCACCTTCACCCAGTCCTTCGGGGTGCACAGCACGGCTTCAGCGCCCGCCTTCGATGCTTGCTCGAGCAACGACTGAACGCCGGCGCGGCCGTAGGCATGATGATCGCGAAGCGCGGGCGCGTGCACCACCTCCGCGCCACTCTGGCGCACCTGCGCGTGCAGTGC
>RFQW01000541.1 GCA_009924765.1 Planctomycetota bacterium
TCGCGCAGCGCCGCCTTGTCGAGTTGGTGCACGGACACGGCGCCGTCTTCGCACGTGGCCGTGAATCCTTCCGCAAGCAGCACTCGACTGCCGCGAAGGATCCGTTTGGGCGATGCGTGTCGCAGATGCCCGTCCACGAAATGCGACATCGGCACGCAGTCGCCGTCCAGAAAGCACAGGAATGGCGCAGTCGCGATGGCGGCGGCCCGGTTGCGAATCGCCGCCGCACGGAATCCCTTGTCTTCATGCCATACATGGCGAAGTCGACCGGCGAAAGCCGATGTCATGCGCTCTACGACCGCGCGGGTCGGTTCACCGCTGCCATCGTCGGCGACGATCACCTCGAAATCGTCGCGCGACTGCGCCAGCAGTCCATCCAGCACCGCGCGCAGCGCGTTGGGCCTGTTGTAGGTCGTCACGATGACGGACAGCGCGGGCGCGGGCATGTTCAGCGTCCGGTGGCAGCGGGGTCGGGCGTGATGCCGAGATCCGCCACCGTGAACAGCGCATCAAACGCCACGCCGGCGGCTTCCACGTTCGCGCGCGCACCCTCCTGGCGGTCGATGGTGCAGATCACGTGCGTCACCACGGCGCCGGCTTCCTGCAGCACCTTCACCGCTTCCAGTGCCTGGCCGCCGGTGGTGGCCACGTCCTCCACGAACACCACGCGGTCGCCGCGATCCAGCTTGCCCTCGAGCTGCTTCGAGGTTCCGTAGTCCTTCTTCGCGTTGCGCACGAACAGGCAGGGCAGGCCGCTGGCCATGCTCGCGGCGCTCACCAGCGGAATGCCGCCGAGTTCGGCGCCGGCGAGGCGCGTGGTGCCGGCGGGCACGCGTGCGGCGAACATGGTGCCAAGCTCGCGCAGGATCTCGGGGCGCGTGCTGAAGAGGTACTTGTCCAGGTAGTAGTGGCTGGTCTTGCCGCTGCGAAGCGTGAAGGTTCCTCGAAGCAGGGCGACCTTGGCGATCTCGGCGGCGATCTGTGCTCGTTCCATGGGGTCCGCATAGTAGGGACGGGGGTCGTTATTGGCACCGCGCCAACCAGTGAGTTTCAGTTCCAATAACGACCCCCGTCCCTGTTACTCGGAACTAGACTGAGAGCCCATGGCCGCAGTCTGCTTCTACTTTCAGGTGCATCAACCGTTCCGGCTGCGTCGCTACTCGGTGTTCGACACCGATCCGTTCTATTTCGACGCCGCGGCCAACGAGAGCATCCTGCGCAAGGTGGCGGACAAGTGCTACCGGCCGGCCACGATCAAGATTCTGGATCTGATCCGCCGCCATCAGGGCCGCTTCCGCGTGAGCTACTCGATCAGCGGCGTGGCGCTGCAGCAGTTCGAGCAGTGGGCCCCCGACGTGATCGACCTGTTCAAGCAGCTTTCCGACACGGGTTGCTGCGAGTTCATCGCCGAGACCAGCCATCACTCGCTCAGCTTCCTGTTCAGCCGCAGCGAGTTCGAGGAGCAGGTTGGC
>RFQW01000542.1 GCA_009924765.1 Planctomycetota bacterium
CCCTTGTTGTCTTGCTGATCATGCTTGGATGGCGCGCCGGTGGAGCAGCGCTGCTGCATCGGTACGCAAGTGGCCAGCTCAGCTTGGATCTTCCGGCGCTCCTCTCGCTGGCGTATCTCGCGATCGGCGCGAGGATCACCATCTCTCTCTGCGGATCGTGCATCACGTTTCTGCGGTGGCGCCTGACGAGAATGGGTCGATCGATCTCGCGCGCGGAGGCGCCCGTCCTCTGGCAGGTCGTGGATGAGTGGGTGAACACCATCGACGCACCACGCATCGACCGGATCATCCCTGACGCCGGAGTTTCAGGCCGCCGCTCGAGTGACACGGCGTTGGTTCGTGGGCACCCCTGAGCATGCCCTAGAACTTGGTGAACCCCTGCTCCGCGTACTCACGCCGGAGGAGACAGAGGGAGTGATCGTGCATGAACTGGCACACATGCGTCACCTCGACCACCGAGGTCGGCTGATGATCGCGGTGACCCACAGCCTGCTCGCCACCATCTCGTCACCACTCGGACACGGGCGTGGTCCGATCGGACGAGTGATCCAACGCGTTCGCGGCCGATTCTTCGCCGACGACATCCAGCAGCGCCGCGATCACGAGCATGGGGCTGACCGGGTGGCGGCGCAGTTCGCCGGCGCGGAGCCATTCGCGCGGGCGATGATCCGCCTGGAACTTGGTGCGGTGCGGCACGGGCGCACACTGGAGCTGCTGACCAACGATCTGGATGGCAAGCCGTTGACGCATGCGTTGCCCTCACTCGAGAAGGCCGCCAGTGAGCCGAATCCATGTGATCCGGCGTTGCTGCGCATGGCGCTGGCGCGGCACACGCTTCCAGACGAGACGCATCCTTCACTCTCGGACCGCCTGCGCGCCATCGGGATCAATTCGGACGAAGCCTCGATTCCGCCGCCCGTCGCGGATTCCGAGACCGCCGCCGCCGCCTGGCTGGATCACGCTCCGGATCGGGACGGCGCCGGCGGGGGCAGCGAACGATCCGTCGGGCACCCGACGAACGCGGCTGAGCCGGATGACACGCAGCCGGATGTGTGGCGCAGCCTCGCCGACGGGGCGGAAGCACGTCTCGACCCATCCAGGCGCGCCTCCTGTCTCGTGCTGCACCTCTTTCTCCTGCGCGCACAGGCCTTCACGCGCGTCGGTGAACTGTTCGACCGTCTCGCGACGGATCCGCGCGCGTCAGCGGATGTGCTGGAGTGGGTGTTCAACCGGTCGCTGCGCGGCTCGGATGCCGCGGATCGGCCGCGAGCCTTGAGGGTGCTCTCGCGCCTGGAGGATGTCGATACCGCCCGGCACATGCGCGCACTCCAGCAACTTGCCGATCGACTTGCCTTCGATGGCCGCATGGCGGAGGCTCGGGCGACATGGCGCCTGGTGGTGCGGTTGCGGACACGCCCTCTGGATCCGGAGACGTGGCGGGAATCGTCCCTCGTGCCCGAGGATCTGGGG
>RFQW01000543.1 GCA_009924765.1 Planctomycetota bacterium
GGCGCAGCGACGAGCCGCGCCGCGTGGAGCACGAGCTGGTGGTGGGCGACGTGAACGGCGACGGCTTCGTGGATGTCACCGCGCTGGACGCAGGCGAGCAGATGGCCGAGATCCTGAGCTTCAGCCAGGCCGGCAAGCTGCGCTATGGCACCGCCTTCAAGGTGTTCGAGACCAAGATCTTCTCGGGCGGCGAGCCCAAGGAGTTCGAGCCCAGCATGGGCCTGGTCACCGACCTCACCGGCGACGGCAAGGACGACCTGGTGCTGCTGTGCCACGACCGCGTGCTGCTGTATCCGCAGCAGACGAAGCCGGAGGCGGCGGCAGCGGTAACCGGCAAAGCCTGCTGCGACCAAGCCGCGCTGATCGGCCGCGAGCCAGCACGCAGGAATTTCCGCAGGTTTGAAGCGAATTCCACGCCCGCACCGGTATGGTGCGTGGCGCGGACGGATCGTGGCCGTCCATGAGTAGAACTTGTTCACAGGGAGGGCTCGCGTGGCGCGCCGCCGGCTTCTATACGACGGAGTGTTACAATGAACCGGCCGCTCACTTTCGTGCAGTCGGCTGCGTTCACCGACCTCTGGCAGGCCTTCCTTGACGACGACCACCTCCTGCTTCTGCAGCATGCACTGCTCGCTGACCCGAGCGCCGGTGATCCCATGCCCGGCTGCGGCATGCTTCGCAAGCTGCGCATCGCCGATCCGCGGCGCGCCAGCGGCAAACGCGGCGGCTATCGGGTGATCTACATGCACACTCCCACCGCCCATCGCATCGACCTGATCGCGGTGTATCCGAAGAGCCGCACGTCCGGCCTGCGTCCCGATGCCGTGCATGCACTGTGCCGCGTGGCGCGCGCCATCCGCCGATCGCTCGAGCGCGGAGGCAACCCATGAAGCGCTCAACCCGCCTGCCCGCGCGTTACCGAGGCGCATCCGCGGCTGATCTTGTGCTGATGGGGCTGAAGGACATCCTGGCCTACGAGCGTGGCCAGATCAGCCTGCGCACCACCACCTACCCCATCCCGAACGCCGCGCCCGCGTTCAACCCAAGCGCCGTCACGCGCATTCGCACGCGCCTGCACATGTCACAGGCCATGTTCGCGCTGTATCTGAATTGTGCCCACGCGCACGCTTCAAAGTTGGGAGCACGGTTCGCGGCAACCCAAGGCGGGCGAGGCGCGACTGCTGCAGTTCGCCGCGGCCGATCCGGCGCTGTTCGCGCGAATCATGCTGGGATTGAATGGCTCGCGCAAGCCCACGCCCACGCCGCAGCAGGTGCTGCCGAAGCGCTCTTCGCGCGTGACACGCAAATCAAGCGGCACACGGAAGACGACGGCTCGACGCGCAGCAAATCCGAAGAGCGGCTGACTTCACGCGTAACTGTGCAACCCCGTGATCACGAAGTTGATCACGATCCAGTTGAACAGCATCACGGCGGCGCCGATCACGGCCAGCACGG
>RFQW01000544.1 GCA_009924765.1 Planctomycetota bacterium
ACCGCGCCCTTGGTGCGCGTGATGCCGGTATAGAGCAGTTCACGCGTGAGCACGGGCGATGGCCGCGCGGGCAGCGCGACCACCACGGATTCGTATTCCGATCCCTGCGTCTTGTGGATCGTCAGCGCGAAGGCGGTCTCATGAGCGGGCAGGCGCGACACCTCCACGGGTGACGATCCGCCATCGATGCAGGCCATCCATGCGTCGCCCTGCTTGGCGAGATGCCCCGTGTCGCCGTTGCGAAGGCCCGTCAGGTCATCGTTCACGGTGATCAGGATGGGGCGATCCTGATACAGGCCGCGCTGCCCCGCGACCCCGCGACGCTGCTCGATGGCGGCGTTGATGCGGACGGCCCCGTCAGGTCCATGGCGATGACCGCAGAGAATGCGCGGCAGCGCCGTGGTGCCTTCACCCAGCGCCGCCATGGTTGCGCGCACCACTTCGGCGGGCGTGCCGGCAGACTTCCAGTCCAGTGTGTCGGGCTTGGCACGCAGGATCTCCATCACCTCGTCGGCACGACTGCCGTTCACGGCGGCGGCCAGACGTGCCACCGCGCCACCATCCGGGAAGCGGTGACTCTTCACCAACCGCGCCACGCAGGCCGACAGCGCATGGCGCGCATCCTCGGTGCCGTGCACGATGTCCGCGAGCACGCTGCCCGCCTCAACGCTGGCCAGCTGGTGCGGATCGCCCAGCATCAGGATGGTGGCGTCGACGTGGGCCAGCCGCAGCAGCTCGTGCATGCGTTCGAGGTCAATCATGCTGGTCTCATCCACCACGATCAGCCGCGCGCGCCGAAGCGCCTCGCCGCCCCGCCGCATGGTGGCGGCATGCACGGTCTGCGCCTGCAGACCCTCGATGCACGCCACCGCGCGCGGTGTGAGCTTGTCGCGCACCGCCGACTCGCGCACAGAATGCTGCAATCGCGCCGCCGCCTTGCCTGTGGGTGCAAGCAGCAGCACAGGCTGCGGACCCGTTTCAAGAACCGCCTCGATGATGCGAGCCGCCACGAAGGTCTTGCCCGTACCTGGACCGCCCGTGATCACCGCGAGTCGACGCGTGGCACCCACACGCACCGCATGCAGCTGCGCTTCGTGCAACCCCTGTGCACGAGTGGCCACGAAGGTGTCGATTCGCGACTCGGCATCCGGCGATTCGCACCAAGTTGCCCGCGCACCACCACGCGCACGCAGCGCCATGGCCACCTCGATCTCCTGCTGACGCCAGCGGTTCAGGAACAGCTTGCTGCCCTCCAGCACCAGCGGCGCCTCGATGGATTCCATTGAGCCAACTGCCACGGAAGCCACCGCAGGATGCGCACGCAGATCCGCAAGCCACTGCTGCGGCAACCCTGCTTCCAGCATGTCGAAGGAGCCCTTCTCGGCGGATCGCGCCGTCACGGTTCCCGCCAGATCAAGACAGGTGTGACCCTGCATCCACTGGTGCAGGCTCCA
>RFQW01000545.1 GCA_009924765.1 Planctomycetota bacterium
CCGGGCGGCAGCACCACCGCTGCGCGATGCCGAACCGCGCGACCCGTGGCGCGCGTGAGCATGGGGCTTGGTTCGTCGATCACCACCAGATCGGCGGACGCGGGCATCTCGATCGGCGGCACCGCTGCGGTGAATGCCAGCTTGATGTGCTCGTCGGTGGCCGGATCCAACGTCACCTCGACGGGTTCCGTGATCAGGTTGCCTGGCGCCATCACGCCACCTTCCTCGCGGCTTCGCTTCAGCACCGCCTGCGCCATGAAGGTGCCCTTCAGGCCATCCAGCGGCCCGGGCCACATGGATGGCTCGGCGCCCAGTTCCACCGGCACATCCGGTTGCAGACCCGCGATGGCCCGGCTGTAGATGGGTTGCGGATCGCTGAAGAACGGGCCGTCGGCCGGATCGCCGCGCTCGCGGCAGCGCGTGCTCTTGAGAAACAGCACGATGCGACCCGCGGTCGGGCCTCGGCCCAGCAGTTCGGCATGCTTCGATGGCAGCGTGAACGTGACGCGATCGGCCGCCACCGCGAAGGTGCTCACGCAGCCGAACACCAGCAGCATCGCGGCAAGGAGCTCTGCGCGTGCGAGGGCAACTCGCCGATGGAGCGACACGCCGACCGGTTGCTGCGCGAGGGTGGACACGGACTGCTGGGAAAGACCGGCGAGGTGCAGAACCTGTCCTTCCCCGAGGCGGATGGACTGGTGCATGTGGTGGTGAAGAACGTGGAGGGCGACGTGCGCATCCGTGGCACGCACAAGAACGGCACCGACACGGGCCCCACCACGGTGCGCCTGCGTCCGCACGCCATCGGCGGCAGCGGCGCCGAGGCCACCAAGCAGTTGGACAACATGAAGTGGAACGCGGAGATGAAGCCCCAGCCCGATGGCTCGCGCATCCTGGAGGTGACCATCGCGACCGACGACCCCACCGCATGGTTCGTGAAGTGCGAGATCGAGATCGACACGCCGCGACTGGGCCGCGTGAACGTGACCACCGATCATGGCCGCGTGCTGATCGTGGACAACCACGGCGGCGTGCACGTGAAGACCACCTTCGGCGACGTTCGCATGCAGACGCCCTGGCCCATCACCGAGCCCTGCTCCATCGATGACCGCGACGGCGATGTGGAGTGGATCGTGCGTGGCGAGTCGAGCGGCGCGTTCGACTGCGAGACGATCGGCGGCACCATGCACGTGTTCGCCCGCTACGGCCGCTGGATCGCGGTCGATGCCCGCAACGACCACGACTCGCTGGTGGCCACGCTGAATGGCGGCACGAACCCGGTCGTGGTGCGCGCGCAGGATGGCGACATCTCGATCGTGATCGTCGAGGACCCGCACGACACGGGCACCTTCGCCAAGCCGTGACCGCGCACGCGGCGCCCCGCCCATGAAGGAAGTGCAGGATCACTGGTTCAAGCTGGCCAAGCAGGAGGGCTATCGCGCCCGCAGCGC
>RFQW01000546.1 GCA_009924765.1 Planctomycetota bacterium
CGCTCGCGGAAGGCGCCCCACTGCCGTTCGAACTGGAACTGGATGAATGCATGCAGCTCGCGCGATCCGCCTTCCTTGGCGGCGGCGAAGCGGCACCAACCGGGCAGCCATGCACGCGCGCGGCGCTGGAAATCGCGGAACGCCTTGCTGCGCAGCCCACCCTTGCGCTCGAAGGTGGCGAAGGCCTCGGCAAAGCGCGGACGCTTGAATGCGCGCGCGGCGGCGAAGTCGGCATTACCGCGACCAAGTGCGCGCGGCGCCTTCAGTCGCGACTTCGGCAGCAGTCCATCCTGCACCAGCCGCTCCAGGCTCACCAGCATGGGTTCGGCCGCGAAGCTGCTGGTGGCGCTGTAGGGACTCTCGCCGTAGCCCACCGGACCGATGGGCAGCATCTGCCACAGCGAAAGGCCGCTGTCGGCGCACCACTGCGCAAAGCGGTCGCTGGCCGGCCCCAGATCACCGACGCCGTGCGGGCCGGGCAGGCTGGTGAGATGCAGCAGCACGCCCGCGCGTCGCTGCTGAAAGATGGCTGGGACGTGTTCCATGGTGTGCACCCTCGCTTCGATTGCGCCGCTCACTTGATCGCGCGAACCCACACGCGGCCCGACTCGGTGGGAATGCCCACCTTCGGGAACGCGGCATCCGGCACGCCGGCCGCCACCTCACCGAACACGGGCTTCCATCCCGTGCCCAGCGATTCAGGCAACGCGATGGTGGCGGGCTTTCCGGCCGCGTTCAGCGCCACCAGCACCTGCTCGCCATCGCCCTCGCGCAGGAACACCCAGACATCCTGCGCATCGTCGGTGAGCACCGTGCGGAAGCTGCCGGTGCGCAGCGCCGGATGCGCGCCGCGAAGCGCGATGGCCTGCTTGTAGAAGGCCAGCTGCTCCTCCATCACGTGGTTCTCGTCGGCCTGCGCGTAGGGCTGCAGGTCGGTCCACAGCATGGGCTTGCGGTTGTTGGGGTCGCCGCTGCCCCACATGCCCACCTCGGTGCCGTACCAGATCATGGGCGCGCCCACGTAGGTCATCTGCAGCAGCGCCAGCAGACGCACGCGTCGATAGTGCTCGGCGTCGGGCTTGCTCGCGTTGTAGTTCTGCACTTCCTGCTCGCGGTTCAACGCGTTGTAGTCGCGGTCGGGGTTCAGCGCCATGCTGACCAGCCGATCCGTGTCGTGGCTGTCCAGCAGGTTCTGCATCACGTAGGTGCACTCGCTGGGGTACGCCAGACGCAGTTCGGCGAGGCGGCGGTCCAGCTCGCTGGGCGTGATGCGCTTCTCCTTGTTGAAGGCCCACTGGATCGCGGGCTTGGCGAACTCGTAGTTCATCACCGCGTCGAAGCTCTTGCCATCCAGCCATGCGTCGGCGCGCGTCCAGATCTCGCCGGTGATGTAGGCGTCGGGATTGATGCTGCGCACGTAGGCGCACCACTCGTGCCAGAAGGGCATC
>RFQW01000547.1 GCA_009924765.1 Planctomycetota bacterium
GCGCGGCACGCCCTTCGCCTTCGCCGTGCGCACGTAGTCGGCGCTCAGGTTGTCCAGCATGCTCGCGCGTGTCTGCTTCGACAGGATCGCGAAGCTTCCGTACACCAGACACAGCACCGGCAGCGCCACGTGCCACAGCAGGTCGAGCAGCCATCCGGGTTGCCAGCGCCCCTGCGCATCGGTGACGGGCAGGAAGGTCATCAGGTCCGCGGCCGTGTCGTGCAGGCCGCTCACGGGGAACAGGCCCAGATACTGCTTGTTCGCCAGGAATCCGATCGCGAACACGCCCGCCAGCACGGTGGGAATGGAATACAGCGACAGGTACAGCACGCCCGTGAACATGTCGAACCATCCGCCACGGCGCACGCTGGCGATCACGCCCGTGGGCACGGCGATCAGGTAGCTGATGGGGAACGCGATCAGGTTGATCAGCAGCGTCACCGGCAGCGCCGCGATGATCAGGTCCCACACCGGACGGTTCTTCGAGAAGGCCACGCCGAAGTCGGCGGTGTCCAGCGAGATCACGTCGGGAATGATCGGAATGCCGCTGGTCGGATACGGACCGGCCAGGAACGCGATCGTGGCGCGCTGACGCGTCTCCTCGGCCAGCGCCCATTTCTGGTGCATGGTCGCGGCGGCGGCGTCCAGCTTGCCATGCGCCACAGCCAGTGCGTCGATGCGCGCCTTCGCCTCGGTGCGCGCCTTCGCCTCGGGCCCGGTCGCCTTCGCTGCCGCGGCCTGCGCCGAATCGAGCACCACCAGCACATCGGCGAAGTCGGCGGGCTTCGCGCCGCCCTTGCCGTCCAGTCGCTCCACCAGCGGCGATCCCACGGCACGCGCGGTGTCGGCAAGCGCGTCGCGGAACATGCGCACCGAACCCACATACTCGCGCCGCGCGCCCTCGGCATCGCGCTGCAGCGACTTGAACTGACCAACGGCCTCTTCACCCGTGGCCGGCGTGAACACCACCCTGGGCATGGGCGGCGGCGCGAACACGCCCGCCAGCGACGGCAGATCGATCGCACGAGGCATGGGCACGCGATCGCCGCTCGGCGCGCGCAGATCGCGCTGCCCGAACTTCACCGGCGAGATGCGTCCGATCCAGCGTGCGTACTGCACGATCACCGGATCGTTCAGGCCGTAGCGATCCTCCAGATACGCCTGCATCTGCGCCACCTTGCTGGTGTCGCTCATCTGGCCGCCCTGCACCTGCAGGCCGGCGCCGATGCCGCCCGGCGCCAGCGCCAGCAGCATGAACACCATCAAGGTGATGCCCACCAGGGTGGGCAGCATCAGCAGCAGGCGTCGGACGAGGTACGTGACCATTCGGGCGCGTCGCCGTTCAGTTCATCGACGGAGCCGCGGAGACCTTGAAGAACTCCTGCGGCTCCAGTCCGGTCTTGTAGGTGTTCACGTTGCCGAAGTCGCGCTTCACCAGACGCAGCCA
>RFQW01000548.1 GCA_009924765.1 Planctomycetota bacterium
ACGCTGCAGCGCTCGGCGTTGCGGATGACCGGAACCATCAGGCCATGGTCGGTGTCGACGGCGCAACCCAGGTGCACCGGCTCCTTCCACAGGATCTCTTCCTTCGCGTCGTCCACGTTGGCGTTCAGCGCAGGGTGCTTCTTCAGCGCCTTGGTGACCGCCAGCATGATGAAGGGCAGCATGCTGAGCTTGGTGCCCAGGATGGCCGCGTACTCCTTGCGCTTGCGATCAAGCGCGGTGACATCGGCGGTGTCGACCACCGTGAAGTGCACGGCCGTCTTCACCGAAAGGTCGAGCGCCTGGGCGATCTTGCGACGCACGCCACGGAATGGAATGCGCTGCTTGATGCCGTCGGTGTTCACGGTGGGCATGGCAACCATCGGCGCGACGGGGCGAGCCTCGATGGTGGCGGGGGCTTCCATCACCTCGGTCGCCTGAGCGACGGGCTGCGCCAACTGCACGCGCGAGGCGGCGGTTTCGGTGGCCACTTCGCGGCCACCCTTGCTTGCCGACTCCACATCGGTGGCGGTCACGCGGCCACCACGACCGGTGCCGTTCACGCTCTGGATGTCCACGCCCAGGTCGCGCGCGATGCGGCGCACGGCGGGGGTGGCCAGCGACTTGCCAGCGGTGCCTGCACTGGATTCATGCTCCACCTTGCGGGCGAAGCGGCTTGGCACGCCGAGCGAACCACTCATGCTGCCGACCACGGTGCCGGCGTCCTCGCGCTCCTCTTCCTTGGCGGCTGCCTTGGGTGCTGGAGCGGCGGCGACGGGCGCAGCGACGCGGGGCGCGGGTGCCGGCGCAGGCGCCGCACCACCGACCTTGTAGCGAACCAGCACGCTGCCGACATTGATGATGTCGCCGGCGTTGCCGCACAGCTCGCTGATGACGCCGGTCCAGGGCGTTGGCACTTCCACAACGGCCTTGTCGGTCTCCATCTCGGCGATGGTCTGGTGCTCCTTCACGGCATCACCGACATTCACGCGCCACTTGATGAGTTCAGCCTCATGCACGCCTTCACCGAGGTCGGGAAGGATGAAGTGGCTCTTGTCGTCGGGTTGCTTCACGCCAGCCATGGTTGTCTCCCCTGCCTCAGTAGGCAGCGATCTCCTCGATGGCACGCGCGATGCGATCGGCATCGGGCATGTAGTCGAGCTCCAGCTTGTAGTACGGCATGATGGTGTCGAAACCGGTCACGCGCTGCACGGGTGCCTCCAGATGCAGGAAGCAGCGCTCCATGATGCGGGTGGCGATCTCGGCGCCGAAACCGCAGGTCTTGGGGGCCTCGTGCACGATCACGCAGCGACCCGTCTTCTTCACGCTTGCCTCCACGGCATCCATGTCGAAGGGGTACAGGGTGCGCAGGTCGATCAGCTCGATGCTGCGACCGCTGCGCTCGATGGCCTGCATGCACTGCACCACGCTGGCGCCCCAGCTGAC
>RFQW01000549.1 GCA_009924765.1 Planctomycetota bacterium
CGAGATGACGCTGGCCGCGACGGTTCCCGAGCTGCTTCGCCAGCATGTGGGGCCGTGGACGCGTGCATGCCTGGAGCGGCAATCGCTGGAACCCGCACGCGTAGGCGCATGGGCAATCCATCCGGGCGGCCCTCGCGTGATCGAGTCGGTGCTCGCATCGATCGGGCTGACCGAAGATCGCGGCCACGCGAGTCTGGAAGTGCTTCGCCGATTCGGCAACATGTCGAGCGCCACGCTGCTCTTCATCCTTCGGGATCTGTGGAAGGCCAATGCGCCACGGCCGTGGATGGCGCTGGCATTCGGCCCCGGGCTGGTCGGCGAATCGCTGCTCCTGCGTTAACCGCTGACGCCGCCGATGCATCGAAGCATGGCAGCATGCGTGGCTGCATGCGCCGCCAGCGAGTCGCCGCCATGGATCCCGGGCCGCCCCTTCCAGTCGGTGAACACACCACCCGCCTCACGCACGATCACTTCGAAGGGCCCGCAGTCCCACGGGTTCATCACGGGATCGATCGCGGCATCGCACCGACCGGTGGCCAGCAGCATCAGCGCGTAGCAGTCGCTCCACCCGCGCATGCGCCCCACGGTGGCCTCGAGTCGCGCGAGCACCGGCAGGCGGTTGCTGCGGCGGTAGTACTCCGAACCCGTGGTGGTGACCAGCGCCTGCGAGAGATCCGCGCATGTGCGCACCTGCGCGCGCACCGGCGCATGGCCCTCGCGCTCCCACCACGCGCCGCAGCCTTCCACCGCCCACACGCGCTCGCGCAGCGCCGGCATCTCGCACACACCCGCCACCACGCGGCGCGATCCGTCGGGCTGCACCTGCTCGATGGCGAGCAGCGTGCCGTACAGCGGAACGCCCGAGGCGAAACTCACCGTGCCGTCGATGGGATCGATCACCCAGGTGAAGCCGCTGGTGCCCGACTGCGTGCCGAACTCCTCGCCAAGGAATCCGTCGTGGGGAAACCGCGCCGCAATGGCCGCGCGCATCGATTGTTCGGCCGCGCGATCGGCCTGCGTCACCGGGCCGGCCTCGCCCTTCGACTCCACCCGCAGCGCATCGCTCTGGAACAGCGCCAGCGTGCCGTGTGCGGCAACGGAAGCAGCGTCGCGCATGCAGTGCACGCGCGACGCGAGATCCGGCGGCAGGTTGAGCATGGGCTGCGTCATGCGCGACAGGCTACGACGATTGATGCGCGCCGTGGCGATACGCTCGGCACTCCATGAACCGCACGCATTCGCTGTTGTCACGCGCGCTCGCCGCCCTGCTGCTTCTGGCCACCACGCCGTGCCTCGCTGCACCGCCCAAAGCGGACGCCTTCCCGCGCGTGGCGGCGGCGGAGCGTCGCAAGGAATCGAAGGCCGCCGCGCTGCTGGTGGTGCATTACCGACGCGCGGACGGCAACTACACCGGCTGGAATCTCTGGTGCTGGCCGATGG
>RFQW01000550.1 GCA_009924765.1 Planctomycetota bacterium
GTCGATCCTCATTTGCTGCAGACCATCCTGCAGAGCCACATCAACGACCTGCTGACGGAGGCCGCCGATCGCTTCGACCCAGCAGGCCTTGGAGGGGATCGGTCCGCGGACCCGTAGCCATGTCCGCAGCCGCGTGGGCGCGATGCTGCGCCCACCGCCGCAGCTCACCGTCTCGGAATGGGCCGAGCGGCATCGCATGCTCGGCAGCCGGGCATCGGCCGAACCAGGCCCCTGGCGGACCAACCGCACGCCCTACCTCAAGGACGTAATGGACGCGCTATCTGCGGCGCATCCGGCGCGGCGGCCGCTCATCGCATGGGCAGGGCGTACATCAGCCCGCCATTGGTCCAGAGGTTGTTCGGGCCGCGCGGCAGGGCGACCGGGGTGCTCTCACCCATGGTGCGCTCATAGAGCTCGCCGTAATTGCCGATGGCGCGGATGACATTATAGGCCCAGGCCGGATCGAGGCGCAGCGACTGGCCGAGTTCGGGCGTCACACCCAGCAGGCGGCGGGTATTGGGGTTGGTGCTGGTGCGGCGCTGTTCTTCGGCATTGGCGCGGGTGATGCCCTGTTCCTCGGCCTCGATGATGGCGGTGGTGAACCAACGCACGACATCATACCAGTCATCATCGCCGCGGCGGATATAGCCGGCGTAGGGCTCCTTGCTGAAGCGCTCGGGCAGCACCGTCCAGTCGCGGGGGTTTTGCATGGTGGAGCGCACGGCGGCGAGCTGTGAGGCATCGGTGCCGAAGCTGTCGCAGCGGCCGGCCTGCAGGGCGGCGGCGGCCTGGTCGAGGGCGCGCTCCAGCAGCGCATCCCGCTCCGTCGCCGCACCGCATACCTTCAATTCAATCACCCTCGTCTTCCCTTCGCCGTCCTCCACGATCTTTTTAGCCATCTCCAGCATCAGCTGCTTTAACGCCGCACTGAATTTTCCCAGGTCTGAGTCATAGCTCTTTAACGGAGTGTTGCCTGCGGCACCGTTGGCCAAAACCAACACCGTGTCGTTGGTGCTCATATCCCCATCGATACTAATCCGGTTGAAACTGTGCTCCACCGCATCCGCCGTCAGTCTGACCAACGTCTTCTTGTCCACCGCTGCATCCGTCGTCACCACGCACAGCATCGTCGCCATGTTGGGATGAATCATTCCCGCGCCCTTGGCCATGGCGCCAATCGTCACTCTTCGCCCCCCTAAGGTTAGGCGTACAGCCGCCTCCTTCTTCACCGTGTCGGAAGTCATAATCGCCCGCGCCGCCACCGGGCCGCGATTCGGTGCCAGCTTTTGGGCCAACACCCGAATCCCCCGCACCACCTTGCGGATGGGCAAGGGCACCCCAATCCGACCAGTGGAACACACCAGAATCTCATGCGGCTTGGCCCGCAGGGCATGCGCCGTCTCCGCCGTCATCTTTTTGGCATCCGCGATGCCCCGCAC
>RFQW01000056.1 GCA_009924765.1 Planctomycetota bacterium
ACAGCTGCTCGGCCTCTTCCTTCAGGCTGAAGGTGCGTGCGGGCGCGATCTCCGTGGCGTAGTCGTGATGCGCCGGATCGAACACCTGCGTCTGACGCGCGATGCGCTGCTCGCCGGCGCCGTAGTCGAGGTCGTACACCACCTCCATGCCGGGATCGGCGCGGGGCAGGGCGGCGATCATGGCGTCGCCATCCTCCACCACGATCGGATCGCGCAGGCGGAAGGTGCGGCGTGGGGCATCCTGCTCCACCAGCCCCACGGCAAGGATCGCTTCCAGGAAGGGCATGGCGCTGCCATCACCAAGCGGCAACTCCGGGCCCGCGATGCGCAGCACCGCGTTGTCCACGCGAAGGCCCGCAAGCGCGCTCAGGCAGTGCTCCACGGTGTCGATGGTGGCGTCGCCCATGCGCAGCGTGGTGCGGCGCGCGCGCGGAATCACGTGTGATACCAGGCCGGGAATGATCACCGGCGGGTTGAGGTCGATGCGCTCGAACACGATGCCCGTGCCGGGTGGCGCGGGCACGATCTCCAGCGTGGCGTCCTGTCCGTGCAACAACCCCTTGCCCCGCACGATGGCGGGGCCGGCAAGGGTGCGCTGCCGCTCGCCCGATGGCGGGCGTGGGCCGGTCGCGGTGGATGCGGCTGGCGTCACGGAGCCTTCTCGGAGAGCAGTCGACGGAGCTTCCGTGACCATTCGGGCAGTTTACGGATCGCGGCCACCACCCTCAATTCGGCCAGGATGTCCTGCGCCGGGAATCCACCCCAGGTGGCGCCGGCCGGAACATCCTCCATCACGCCGCTTTTGGCTGCCAGACGGGCGCCGCTGCCCACGCGGCGGTGGTCGGCGATGCCGGTATTGCCGCCGATCTGCACGCCATCGCCGATCTGCACGCTGCCGGCCAGGCCGGTCAGGCCCGCGATCACGCTCATGCGTCCGATCTGGCAGTTGTGCGCGATCTGGCACAGGTTGTCGATCTTGCTGTGTGCGCCGATCACCGTCACGCCGAACTTGGCGCGGTCCACGCACGCGTTGGCGCCGATCTCCACGCCGTCCTCAAGCAGCACGCTGCCAAGATGCGGAATGCGCACCAGGCTGCGACCATCGGCGGCGGGGCGATAGCCGAAGCCCTCGCTGCCGATCACGGCGCACGCGTTCACGGTGACCTTGTTGCCCAGACGGCAGCGCTCGCGGATGACGGCGTTCGAGTGGATCACGCAACCCGCGCCCAGCACCGTGTCGGCGCACACCTGCGCACCGGGTTGCAGCACGCAGCCATCGCCGATCTGCGCGTTGCGACCGACCACCACCAGCGGTCCGATGCGCACGCCCTTGCCCAGCTTCGCCGATGGATCGATCACGGCCGAAGCATGCACGCCCTCGGCGGGCCACTCGGGCGGCGGCGCGAAGGCTTCCAGTGCCGTGGCCAGCGCCAGGTCCGCATTCTTCACGCGGATCAGCGCGCGCGTGGCGTCTGCGCCCACTTCCAGTGGCAACTTCTCCGTGATCACCGCCACGCCCGCCTTCGAAGCGGCCCATCGCGACGCGTACTGGTCGCTGGTGATGAAGGTGGCCTCGTGCGGCCCGGCCTGGTCGATGCCGTTCATGCCGCGCACCGGCGCGGTGGCGCAGCCTTCCAGCGTTCCGCCCACCAGTGTCGCCAGTTCCGCGGCCGTGGCCGGCGGTCGGCTCACTTGGTCTTCCCGGCGGCGAACGCCGTGTTCATCTGCTTGATCACCATGTCGGTGATGTCCAGCGACGAATCGAACCACAGCATGCGACGGCCGCTGATCTGCTGCGTGATCGGGCGTGGATCGCTCTTGTCGAAGGGCGGCGTGGCGTCGTCCATGAAGACGATGTCGATGCCCTGCGCCTTGCAGATGCCGCCGAGCGAGGCCTTGATGTTGGTGTAGGTGGTTCGCACCAGCAGAGCCTGCTCGAATTCCGCCTTGCGCTTCAGGAATTCCTCGAACACCTTCAGGCGGCCTGCGGCGTCGGTCAGCTTGCGGCCCGTCTCGGCGTAGCCCGGCGTGTCCGGCTTGAAGTTCTCCAGTTCGGCCTGCAGCGACTGCGTCTCGGCGCCGATGGCGTCGCGCTTGGCGGCCTCGGCCTTCATCAGTTCCTGCAGTCGCGCTTCGCCGGCCTTGTGCTGGTCCAGGCCCGCGAAGACGCGCTCCAGGTCCACGCAGCCGATCACGGCGGGCTTCTGGGCGGCGACCATGGCCCACAGCAGCAGGAGCGAGGGGATGGCGGCGATGATGGCGATGCGTCGCATGGTGTGGTTTCGCATGTTCAGGGGTTCACTTCGCGTTGGGGGCGGTGGTGGCGGGAGCTGGCGCGCCGGCGGCGCGTGCATTGTTCATGCGCACGATCAGCTTGTCGGTGAGGTCGTAGGCGGGATTGGCGTACAGCATGCGACGGCGCTGGAACTGGTCCAGCACCTGTCCCTCGAGCGACATCTTCATCTCGCGGCTGGTGGGCAGATCCTCCGAGCCGTCGTCGATCACGATGTAGTCGAAGCCCTCGGCCTCGGCCAGCTTGGCGGCCTCGCTGCGCAGGTTGCGGTAGATGCTGCGCCACATCAGGCTCTTCTCGTAGTCCAGTTCGGAGCCCTTCATGTTGGCCCACTGCTCCAGCTGCAGTTGGTCCAGGATCAGCGGCTCCACCTTCGTCTGGCGATCCGGCGTGTCGGGCATCGCCTCCACTTCCTTCAGGCCGCTCTCCAGACGCTTCTTGCGGGCCTGCGCCTCTTCCTGGAACTGGCGGCGCATGGCATCCACCTGCACCTCGAATTCCTGGCGCTCCTGCAGCTTGTCGAACACGCGGGCCAGGCTGATGCTGGCCATGCGCGTGCCTTGCGTGGGCGCGGGCGGTCGGGCCACACCCAGGGCAACGGTGCCCAGGGCAAAGGCGGTGCTGACGGCGGTGGCAAGAAGGATGGCGCGGGTTCGCGTCGGCATGGGTCGGGGTCTCCGTTTGAGCCGCGGATTGTAGAAGCCGGCGCGCGTCCGTGGTTGGCGTCAGAACGGCAGTTCCGCGTTGAACGAGAAGGTCTGCGTGCTGTCGAATTCCTGCTTCACCAGCGGATAGGCGAAGTCGAGCGCGATCGGCGCGGGGCCCATCATGGGGATGTACAGGCGCAGACCGCTGCCCACGCTCACGCGGTACTGGTTCAGCGACACGCTGTCGTCCACCGTGCCCGAGTCGGTGAAGAACACCATGGTCACGGCGTCGCTGAACACCGGCACCTCCACCTGCGCGCCCGCGAAGAACAGGAACTGGCCGCCCACGGGGTTGCCTTCCCAGGTGGGCTGCACCACGCTCACGGCATTGCCGTACTGCGTGTAGGGCGCCACGATCGGTGCGGCGGGCCAGGGTGCCGTGTTCAGCAACGCATCCGCCTGCGGGCTGACGCCGCGGAACGCGAAGCCGCGGAAGCTTCGGCCGCCCATGTAGTAGCGCTCGAACACCGGCGCGTTGTCGCTGAACAGGTAGCCCGCCTGGCTGTTGAGTCGCAGCGTGGTCTTGCGACCCAGGAAGTCCTCATCCAGCGTGAGGAAGGTGGTGTAGGCGCCGCGCACGGTGGGGAACTGGTAGTCGCCCATGTACTCGCTGGCGCTGAAGTCGATCAGGCTGCCCGCGCCCGGGCGCTGGCGGTTGTCCACCGTGTTGCGCTGGATGCTGGCGCTGGCCACGGTGAAAACGCTCGGTCCCGCCTGGTTGTACACCTCCACCGGCGTGCCGGTCTGGAAGTCGGTCAGCGTCACCTGATCCACGCGCATGTTCGTGTTGAAGGTCCAGAAGTCGCCGATGCGACGACCGATGCCCAGCTGGCCGTTGACGCGATTCTCGCTCCAGTAGGGATAGATGCGGTTGCGGTAGAACGCGCTCGCGTTGCCCGACCAGTCGCTTTCCAGCAGGTGCGGATCGCCGATGGCGATCGAGTAGGTGCTCACCTCCACGCCGGGCTGGATGCTGATGTTGAAGGTCTGGCCCGCGCCGCGGAAGGCGCGTCCGCCGGTGAATTCACCGAAGCTCGCCGGCGGATCGGCGATGTCGAAGTTGTACTGGTTCAGCGAGATCTCGCCGCCGAAGCCGTTGTCCGTGCCCACCGCCACGCCGAAGTTCAGGCTGCCGGTGTTCTTCTCCTTCACCTCCACCAGCACGTCGCGCTTGTTCGGATCGTCGGCGTCGGGCGGCTGCGCGGTCACGCGCGCCTCGTTGAACAGGCCGCTCGCCTTCAGGCGCTTCTCGGTGTTCTCGATCTCGTTGCCATCCATCGGGCGACCGGGCTGGAAGCGCACCAGTCGGCGGATCACCTTGTCGCGCGTGATGAAGTTGCCCTGGATGCGCACCAGTCCCGTCTGGAACTGCTGCCCCTCGCTGATCGTGATCAGCATGTCCACGTCCGGCTCCTCGCCGGCGCGCACGTAGGTGGCGTCCACCTTGGCGTCCACGTAGCCCATGGTGAAGTACGCGCTCTGCATCAGCTTGGTGCTCTGCTCGATGCGCGGCTTGGTGTAGGCGTCGCCGGGTCGCAGGGCCATCAGGCCACGCAACTGCTCGGTGGTGAACACGGTCAGGTTGCCCTCGCCGCCGGCGGCGTCGATGCGCACGCTGCGCAGCCGGTACTGCCGGCCCTCGGTGATCATGAAGATCACCTTCGCCTCCTTCTGGTCCGCGCTCAGTTCCACGCGTCGATCCACTCGCACGTCCACGTAGCCGCGGTCCTTGTAGTAGGCGTCCAGCGTGGCCACGTCGTCGATCAGCAGTTCCTCGTCCAGGTTGCCCTTGCGGAACAGGAAGATCCAGGGCTTGGTCTTGATCTGCGCGCTCAGCTGCTTGGCCGGGAAGGCGCGGTTGCCCACGAACTCGATCTCGCGGATGCGCACGCGCGGGCCCTCGATGATGCGGAAGATCAGGATGCCCTCGTCCTTCAGGCGGCTTTCGTCCACCGTCACCTCGACCAGATAGTGGCCCTTGCTCTTGTAGAGCTCCTTGATCTTGAACACGCTCTGCTGCAGCAGGAAGTCGTCGCGCGGGCCACCCGGGTACAGCGGAATCGCGGCACGCAGTTCCTGATCGCTGAGCGCCTTGTTGCCCACCGTCTGGATGGCCTCCACGATCATCTGTTCCACCAGCAGGTAGGTCACCTCCACGGTGCCATCGGGCAGCAGCTTGGCGTCGGCGGTGACCGTGGCGAAGTGGCCAAGGCGGTAAAGGTTGGACACGTCCTCGCGCACCGAGCGGGGGTCGTAGGGCTCGCCCGCGGCCACGCGCATGTTGTTCTTCACTTCCTGTTCGCCGATGCGGCTCAGGCCAAGCAGTGTGACCTTGCTGATGGGACGGTCGACCAGGCTCTCGTCCTCCACGCCATCGGCGCGTGCCCATGTTGCCACCAGCAGAACGAGGACGCAGACCAGTCGCGCAAGGCGCGTCAGGGCTGCGCCCATCGGTCGCGGACCCGAGCAGAGGGGTGGGCGGGCGGAGCCAGGCATGCGAGCGCGGCGAGGATAGCCGTGGCGCAACCGTGCCGCCACGCATTGGGGCTGCTAGGCTTGCGCGCTTCATGCGGCTCGACGAACTGGCTCAGCGCATCGGCGCCACGCTGCACGGCGACGGTTCGGTGCAGGTGCGCACATGCGCGCCGGTGGACCGCGCGAGCGCGGGACAGGTGAGTTTCGTCGCCAACACCAAGTACATCGAGCACCTGCTCACCACCAAGGCGAGCGCGGTCATCGTGTCGCCCGGTGCCGCGGTGCGTGATGGCGTGGCCCGGCTCGAGGCGCGTGATCCCTACTTCGCCTTCCGCCAGGCCATGGTGGCGCTGCACGGCTTCCGCGTGCATCCCGCGCCTGCCGACGCGCCTGCTGCGCATCCGGAGCGCTCGCCCCAGGCCGTGGTGCATGCGTCCGCGCGTCTGGGCAAGGGTGTGCATCTGCACGCCGGCTGTGTGGTGGAGCGCAATGCCATCGTCGGCGACGGTTGCGTGCTGTATCCCGGCGCCTATGTGGGCGAGGGTGCGCAGCTCGATGAGGGCTGCGTGCTGTTCCCCGGCGCCACGGTGTATGACGGTTGCGTGCTCGGCAAGCGCGTCACGCTGCACGCGCACGCGGTGATCGGCAGCGACGGGTTCGGCTACGCCACCCACGCCGGTCGCCACGAGAAGATTCCGCAGGCCGGCATCGTGGTGCTCGAGGATGACGTGGAGATCGGCTCCGGTTGCGTGGTCGAGCGCGCCGCCATGGAGGAGACGCGCATCGGCGCGGGCACCAAGTTCGCCGACCTCATCTCGATCGGCCACGGCACGCGCATCGGCAAGCACTGCCTGCTGGTCAGCCTGGTGGGCGTCAGCGGAAGCGTGGAGATGGGCGACTACGTGGTGCTGGGCGGTCAGGCCGGCGTCACGGGTCACCTGAAGATCGGCAACAACGTGCAGGCATCCGGCAAGGCCGCCATCGTGACCGACCTTCCCGACGGCGCGCGCGTGGGCGGCATTCCCGCCATCGAACTGGACGCCGCCAAGCGCAATGCGCTCGCCGGCCGTGATCTGTACGGCATGGCACGACGACTCAAGCAGCTCGAGCGCGAGGTGGAACGCCTGCGCAAGCAGCTGGATCCCTCGAACACCCCATCGGAGAAACCATGAGCACCGCAACCCTGCTTCACACCGCCTTCCACGGACTGCACCTCGAGCATGGCGCCCGCATGACGGACTTCGCCGGCTGGGACATGCCGCTCACCTACGGCAGCATCCTGGAGGAGCATCGCTGGTGCCGGCAGAACGCGGGCTTCTTCGACGTGAGCCACATGGGTCGACTGTACTTCTCGGGTCGCCATGCGCGTCGCTTCCTGGATCAGGTGTGCACGCGCGGCATCCTGGGCATGCAGCGCGGCATGATCCGCTACTCGCTGGTGTGCAACGAGCGCGGCGGTTGCCACGACGATGTGCTGGTGTACTGCCTCGAGGAGGACGAGTACCTGATGGTGTGCAACGCCAGCAACCGCGCGAAGCTGGTGAAGCACTTCGAGAGCGTGCGTGGCGATCTGGCCTTCAAGATGGAGGACCGCACCGAGAGCACCGCCATGGTGGCCATCCAGGGACCGAAGGCGATGGAGCTGATCGGCAACTTCAGCAAGGAGATTCCCACGCTGAAGCGCTACCGCTTCACCGAGAAGAGCCTGCTGGTGGTGAAGCTGCTCGTCAGTCGCACCGGTTACACGGGCGAGGACGGCGTGGAGATCATCCTTGGCGCCAGCATGGCCAAGATGGCCATGGGCCTGTTCCTGAAGGACATGGGCAAGGCCAACGGCGTGGTGAAGCCCTGCGGCCTGGGCGCGCGCGACTCGCTGCGCCTGGAGGCGGGCACGAGATCAACGAGGACATCGATCCACTCACGGCTGGACTTGACTTCGCCGTGAAGCTGGACAAGGGCACCGGCGATGAGCGCGAGGGCCGCTTCATCGGTCAGGACGCCTTGCAGGCGATCGCCGCCGCGGGCGGCCCCAAGCGCAAGCTGGTGGGGCTGTTGCTCGATGGTCGTCGCAGTGCTCGTCAGGGCATGAACGTGCTGCAGGGCGACAAGGTGGTGGGGCAGGTGACCAGCGGTTGCCTCAGTCCCACGCTCGATCGCCCTATCGCGATGGCCATCGTGGAGCGTGGCGTGGCCGAGTCCAAGCCCGAACTGCGCGTGGATCTTGGTCGCGAGCAGACGGCTGCCACGATCACCCCCATGCCATTCATCAAGACGGTCCGCTGACGCGCTTCGCGTCGGTGCGCGATCAGTCGGCGGCCGGACGCTTGCGTCCGCTTCCAGGCGGGCGGCCGCGTCGCTTCGCGGTTGGCGCCGCCACAGGAGCGGCCTCGCCCGCGGGGCGCAGCCACTGGCTTGGCTTGTCATCCATCAGTCGGGCCTGCAGCTTCTTCAGCGCTTCCTCCGCGATCTGACGCACGCGCTCGCGGGTCAGGCCCACGGTCTCGCCGATCTGCTTCAGCGTGAGCGGTTCCTGGCCTTCAAGGCCGAAACGCAGGCGCAGCACGCGCGCGTCGCGCTGATCGATGGAGTCCAGCAGCTTCAGGATGTAGCCCAGATCCTCGCGGTCGGTCACCTTGGACTCG
>RFQW01000551.1 GCA_009924765.1 Planctomycetota bacterium
GTGCAGTGGGCGCGAAGTGATGACCGTGAAGCCACGCGCCGCGACCGCGCAGCTGATCGCGATGGTGACGCCGAACTGGACGCGTACAACGAGCGCCTGGCCGCCTATGCGCGCCGCGATGCACAGGATGGCCCGCGGCCCGAAGCCGGCTAGCGCTTCAGCGTTCCTGGATGGGTGGGTAGCACAGATCACCCCAGTCATCCATGTACGCGTGCTCCATCAGGATCTGCAGGAAGCAGCCGAGCAGATGCTCCATCATCTGGCTGGCGCGGCGCACGGCGGTGCGGTTCAGCTGGCCGTTGTAGGTGCTGCCACCGTGCACCAGCTGGTTGCGCACGAAGTGGATGCGGCCGAGCAGTCGGTCGAGGAACGCTTCATGGTGGCCCTCGCGAAGCTGCTCGCGCGCCACCTGCGCCGCATGCAGCGGGCCTCGGCCACGATCGCGGCCCTTGGGTGCCGTGGGTTCCTCCCAGAAGTGCGCGCAGAGATAGCGATCCTCGAACAGGCTCATGGCCAGCTTGGCGTTGGCCTGCAGCACCATGGCCAGCAGTCCGTCGTGATCATGCGACAGGATCTGCCTGGTGAAGGATCGCAGACTGTCGCGGTCGGCCATGGGCGAGCCCGTTCGACGATCCCATTGGCCGTAGAGACTGTTGAGCGCGATCCACTGGCCCACCAGACGCGCGTCCAGATCCTTGGAACCATCGCAGCGCTCGGCGTAGGCGAGCCAGGTGAGCGCGCGATGGATGCGGATGCGCACCGATTCGTACAGCAGCGCCTTGGCGTAGGCGTCGCGACGCGGCTTCCACAGGCGTCGCAGCCGATCGATGTCCAGCGGTGCGCCTCCCCAGGAGTCGGTTGCAGGCGGACGGGCGGGTCGCGAAGGCATGCGCGCAATCTACCGATGACGGTTCAAGCGCATACCGAGCCAGAGGCCCGACCAGGCTGCCAGCAGGCCGATCACCACGGAGAGCGCTGCGGCGATCGTGGATTCCAGCACATGCTGGCTCCGGATCAGGTCGTGCAGTTCCAGTCCCAGCGCGCTGAAGGTGCTCAGGCCTCCGCAAAAACCGGTGATCAGCAGCATGGCATTGCGATGCGCCTGCGCCTCGTAGGGATCCACCACCTCCACGGCCAGGGCTTGTTGCCGCGTGAGATGCCCAAGCAGCAGGCGCCCCAGGAATCCGGCGATGAACGACGCGACCACATTCACACACAGCGTCGAGATCCACGGACCCACATGCAGCGCATCGCCGAGCCAGTGCGCGGCCACACGCAAGCTGGTACCGAGGGCGCCGCCGGCGAATGCCAGCGGAAGCGCAACCACGAGAGATGGCTTGGCGGCGTTTCTCATGATGCGCCACCAGCCAGCGCAAAGCCCGCGTAGGCGAACGCCGTGCACGCCACGATGCTGCCAACGGCATATGCCGCACTCAGTC
>RFQW01000552.1 GCA_009924765.1 Planctomycetota bacterium
GGTGTGGAAGTACCTCACGGCCTTCGACCGCATCCCGATCGCCATCGCGTTCTTCAGTTGCTGGAGCATCGCCATCATCGCCATCAAGCTGCTGAAGGTGCGCGCCCAGCGCATGGCACTGCGCGTGCGCTTCGCACCCGATGATCCGGAGTGGCACATCAGCCGTGCCACCGCCATGCAGGTGGTGGAGGCGATCGAGGGCGCGGTGGAGGGCACCGAGCGCTTCATGTACCTGCACCGCGTCACCGGCGCGCTTCGCAGCGTGCGCAATGTGGGCCGCGTGGGTGATCTGGACGAGATGCTGTCGAGCCGCGCCGATGACGACGAGCTGCAGGTTGACGGCGGCTACGTGGCGGTGAAGGGCTTCATCTGGGCCATTCCCGTGCTGGGCTTCATCGGTACCGTGCTGGGCCTCACCGAGGCCATCGGCCGCTTCGCAGGCGTGCTGAACAACCGCAACGCCGACCTGCAGTCGCTCACCATGCAGCTGACGCAGGTGATCGGCGGTCTGGACACCGCGTTCGTGACCACCGGCGAGGGTCTGGTGATGGCGCTGATCATCCACCTCATGCTCACGGCGGCGCGGCGCGTGGATGATGCGCTGCTTGACGAGTGCCGAGACGCCTGCGCGCGACATGTCACCGGTCGCGTGCGCGTGGCCGAAGGCGCGGGCTGATCATGGCGCGCGGCCGGCGAGGTTCCGACAACCCGGTCTCCTTCTTCTCGTTTCAGGACGTGATGATGTGCACCATCGGCATCACGATCGTGATCACCATGATCCTGGTGCTGCAGCTGGGTGCGGCGGCGGCCAAGGTGGAGGCGGTGGAATCGTCGGCGCCCACCGAGGCGCGACAGGAACTGGAGCGCGAGGCGGCCACGCTTCGGGCGCGACTGGAAACGGCCGCGGCGCGCGCGCCGAAGGACGCCGGTCAGGCGACGAGCGACCTGCGCGTGCAGGTGAACGAGCAGAATCAGTCCGCCGAGCGGTTGAGCGAGCGCTATCGCAAGGCCATGCAGCAGTTGCGCGCCACGTCGGCCAGGCGCGCCGTGGATGCGGCCACCGCGGAGGCCGCCGACCTGCTGCAGCGCCGCGACGAGCTGGAGGAGCGTCTGCGCGCCGATTCGCTGCGCCGTCGTGTCACGTACCTGGTCGCCGAGGACACGCATGTACCCACGATCGTGGAGGTGAGCGGCTCGCGCGTGGTGGCCGGCACCACCTTCGAGAAGGATGCGCAGCTGTCGATCGCCTTCACCGACGCCGATGCCGTGGCCGCCACGCTTGCAAGCTGGATGCGCGGCTTGCCCGATGCCGATCGGCGCAGCGTGCTGTTCGTGGTGAAGCCATCGGGCGTGGCGGCGTGGCGCGCGTTGCGCGAGCGCTTTCCGCTGCAGGCAGGCATGGCCGATGTGCCCACGGGCCTTGACCTGATTCCGGA
>RFQW01000553.1 GCA_009924765.1 Planctomycetota bacterium
AGAGCAGCGCGTTCAGGATCTCCGCCACCTGCACCGCGTTCGCGTGCTTCAGATCAACATTCAGCGGAAGACCGCTGTTCAGCGGCTGGTCGATCTGCTTGATCAACTGGTCCAGCCACTTGAAGTTGTCCGGCGTCTTGGTCACCACCAGCAGGCGGTTCGAGTCGGGATACGCCTCGATGCGGAAAACATTGGTCACCGCCACGTCCGCACCGCTCGCGTCGCCACTGCCGCCACCACCGGCGCGTGTCTGTCCACCGGTCTGGCGCTGTCCGGGCGCGCCGCCCGCTGCGCCGCCCGAGAAGGGGCGCGAGGTTCGGCTGCCGCCGCCGCTGCTGCCGCCTTCCAGCAGCGAACTCAGCAGATCCTTCACCTTCAGCGGATCGGTGTACTTCAGGTCATACAGGCGGAAGGGTTCGCCGTCCTTGGTGATCGGCACGTCCCACGCCGTCTTGATCAGGCGCTCGATCTCGCGCATCACCTCGGGTTCGGCGCGCACGGTCATGGAGTTGGTCGCCGGAAGCACGGTCACCACCAGCTGCTCGCTGGTGCCGCGGATCAGGCCCTCGCCGCTCGAACCACCGCCCTTGCGCGCCTGACCACCGGGCTGGCCCGGCTGCTGTGGGCGGCCCTGCCCGGGCTGCCCGCCCTGAGCCCCGCCTGCCGCGCCACCACCCACGGTGCGTGGCGCGAACAGCTCCTGGATGATGCTGCTGATCTGCGTGGCGTCGGCGTATTCGAGCCGGAAGGTGCGCGTCTGCACATCCAGATACGCCGGCACATCCAGCAGGTCGATCAGGCGCTGGAAGCGCTTCGCCAGGCCGATGTCGCCTTCCATGATGATCTGGTTGGAGTTTCCGTCCAGGCTCACCTGCGCGTAGTCGGGCACGTTGTCCTGCAGACGGTCGTACACGTTCTGCGCCTTGGTGTGCTTGATCTTGAAGATCTTGATGCAGATGTTGCCGTCCTCGGGCTGCTCGTACACGTTCACTTCGGGGCCGAGCACGGTGACGGGCTGCAGCTTGCTCACCTCGGTGAGCAGGTCGATCATCACCACCTTGTCGGTTTCCACCACACCCAGGCCGGCGAGACGGAACGCCTGGAACAGCAGGTCGAGCGCATCCTGACGACCCACTTCGCGATCCATCACCAGCGTGATGGTGGTGTTGCGAACCTGCTGCAGGCGCGTCATCACGGCCTTGCCGGTGGTTTCAACGATGAACGGGATCGTGTCCTCGATCTTCGTTTCCTTGAACGACAGCTTCACCTTCTCGTCGGAACCCACGCGACGCGATGCGCGCATCTGCTCCGGTGGCGCGCCACGCAGGTAGCCGCCTTCCATCTGCAGCGTGTTGGCCGGCACGGTGTTGGGAACTGGCGCGGGCACGGGCTGCGACGCGGGCTTGGCGGGTGCCGCCGGTG
>RFQW01000554.1 GCA_009924765.1 Planctomycetota bacterium
ACAACACCCGACGCCGGCCGCTCTTAACAACGCCGAGACCAAGAAAAACGGTGGGCATGAGCCCCAAACCGACAAACCGACGTTGCACCACGTTACACTGCACCTGTTATGCCAACTGAGATCGACGGAACGATCTTCTACACGTGCACGGACGCCGCAGGGGCCTGCGGGGTGTCACGGCAGACTATTTGGCGGTGGCGGCAGGATGGGCTAATTCCCATCGGGCGCACGCGCAGAAGTCGGTCGGTGGTCTTCTCCGAGAGCGAGCTGGAGTACATCCGAGCGCGGGCAACGCAGCTTGAGGCACGGCAGTCAGCCTCGGCGCCCGAAATCTATCTCGACAACGCAGCTTCGACCCGCCCGCTGGAGATCGTGCGGGACGCCGTGCTGCGCGCCATGGATGTGGACTTTGGAAACCCCTCCAGCGCCCACGGCGCCGGCAGGCGCGCCCGCCAATCCGTCGAAGATGCGCGCGACCAAGTCGCGGGCCTTGTCGGGGCCGACCGAAGCAACGTCACCTTCACCAGCGGCGGCACCGAAGCGAACAATCTTGTTCTGCGGCATTGCGATGCCGCAGGTTTCAAGCGCGTCATCACAACCACGGTTGAGCACTCTTCCGTCCTCGGCATCCTGGACTCGCTCGCCCAACGGGGAGTTGAGATCCAACTGCTGGACGTCGACGCAAGCGGCCGTATCAACCTTGATGACCTCAAGAAGCTGACTGTTGACTCCCAAACGCTCGTCACGATCCAGTGGGCGAACAACGAAACTGGAGTGATGCAGCCGGTGCAGGAAGCAGCCGAACTGGTGACGCGCCGGGGCGGCACGTTCCACTGCGATGCAGCCCAGGCTGTCGGAAAGCTGCCGATCGACTTCAGCAGCTCTCCCATCGACTGCCTCACGCTTACCGCACACAAGCTCCACGGCCCACAGGGAGTTGGTGCGCTCATCTCGAAACCACGCTTCCGCCCTGCCCCGCTGCTGCTTGGCGGTTCGCAGGAACGCGGCGGCCGGGTGGGCACCGAGAATTACCCTGGAATCATCGGCTTTGGCGTTGCCGCCGAGCACCGAACCGCCACCATGCGCACGTTTGCGCGGCACACACGCGCGCTGCGCGACATGTTCGAAAGTCGCCTGCGAGATGCGCTGGCCGACGTGCGAATCAACGGCGCCACCGCCGACCGCGCATGCACCACCGGAAGCATGACGCTTCCCGGTGTCGACGGCCAGGCGCTGGTTGCGCAGCTCGATGCGCGCGGCATCCGCATGTCGCAGTCTTCCGCATGCACCAACATGCGTCCGGAGCCGTCCTACGTCCTGCGTGCCATGGGGCTGTCGGAAGACGATGCCTACAGCACCGTGCGCTACGCCATGTCAGAAGACTCGGCGTTCGAAGCATGCACCCGTGCTGCAGATGC
>RFQW01000555.1 GCA_009924765.1 Planctomycetota bacterium
TTCACGTACTGCAGCAGGTAGCCGTCGTTGGCAGCGACCTCGACGACGAGGCTCTGCGGCCCCAGTGCGAATCGTCGGGTCATCTCCGCGACGTAGGCCTCTGCGTGCGCCAGCCACGTGGATGAGTAGCTGCTGAAATAGGCGTATCCGGCATCGAACAGCTCGTCCGCCGCGGCAAAATCCTCGGTCTGCACCAGCCAGCAGCGTTCGCACACCAGCACGCGCAGCGGAAATCGACGCTCGGGTCGCTGCAGCGTCTCCCGCGTGAGATAAGCATTCGATGGAGGCGCCGTGCCAAGATCAACCAGGGGCAGCGTCAGTTCTGCGGCGCAATGTCGGCACTTCATGAATCGATCCCCGTGAAGGCTTCGGTGATGGGTGGATGTGACTGGTCGCGCACCGAGCGCTCGGTCACGAGCAGCGGCCAGTCGATCTTCAGTCGCGGATCAAGCGCGTCCAGTCCAGCCTCGCTGGCCGGGTGGTGCGCCGCCGTGTGCAGATACAGCATCTCGCAATCTTCGGTCAGCGTCTGGAATCCGTGGGCGAACCCCCTGGGCACCAGCAGCGATCGATGATTCGCATCCGAGAGCGTCTCGGCGTGCCACTGCAGGAAGGTGGGGGAGCCACGCCGCACATCCATCACCACGTCGAGCACCTCGCCGCGCAGGCAGGTGATCAGCTTGTCCTCGGCATGGGGCGCATGCTGGAAGTGCATGCCACGCACGGTGCCTCGGGCGGCGGTGTGCGTGCGGTTCAACGCCTGCACGGTCGCGCCGCCGAACAGCGCCGAAAGTTCATCCGCGCAGTACAGGCGCTCAAGGAACCCGCGTGCATCGCCGATGGGCTTGCGCTGAAGAACCACGAGCCCCGCCAGTGGGGTGCCGATGATGTCGAAGCGCGCGCTCATGCGGCGGCCTGATGGGCACGGATCTGCTCCACACACAGCGCGTGCAGGTCGTGGCCAGCCTTCCATGCCAGATGCCAGGCCAGCGTGCGCTGCAGCGCTTCGGGCAGTGCCCATCGTGGGCGCCATCCAATCAGGCCGCGTGCATGGGTGCTGTCCAGGGACAGCATGTGGGCTTCGTGGGGCTGCGGTGAGTCACCGATGCGCCACGAAGCACCCGGAACGCTTTCGCACAGCTTCTGCACGATCCACTGCACCGGCTTCGCGTCCTCGAGCGACGGTCCGAAGTTCCATGCGCCGTCGAATGCCTCGCCACCCTCACACAGACGCTGCGCCAGCATCATGTAGCCGGACACCGGTTCCAGCACGTGCTGCCATGGTCGCGTGGCATGGGGTGACCGGATCTCCAACTTGCGTCCCGCATCGATCGCCCGCAGAAAGTCGGGAATCAGGCGGTCCTCCGCCCAGTCTCCGCCGCCGATCACGTTGCCGGCACGCGCTGTCGC
>RFQW01000556.1 GCA_009924765.1 Planctomycetota bacterium
CCACGCGGCGTCCTCGGGCTTCGCGGGCTTGGGCAGCGTGTCACGGAACCGCTGCACCGCGTCGATGGAGATCACCACCGGTCGCGTGGCGAGGTAGATCGCGAATGCGCCGTAGATCACCACGATCGACAGCAGCACCAGGCCGATCGCCCGCAACACGGGCCGTCGCTTGCGGGATTCTGCCGTCGTGACTGCCGTGCTTGCCATGGATCAGTACTCCTTCTTGAGCGTCTTCAACCCATCCACCAGTGCGCGGATGTGCTTCGCCTCGTGCGCCGCGCTGATCTGCACGCGCAGGCGCGCGTGACCCTCGGGCACCACCGGATAGCCGAAGCCGATCACGAACACGCCCAGCTCAAGCAGGCGCCTGCTCATGGCGATCGCCTTGGCGGTGTCGTGCACGATGATCGGGCAGATGGCGGTCGGGCTTTGCAACACCTCGAAGCCCGCCTCGCGGATGCCTGCGCGCGCGGCTGCCACGTTGTCGCGCAGCTTGGCCACGCGCTGCGGCTCCTGCATGAGGATCTCGATCGCCTTCTGCGCGCTGCAGGCGATGGTGCACGGCAGCGCGTTGCTGAACAGCGTGGGTCGACCGCGCTGCACCAGCAGATCCATGGCCTCGCGGCTGCCGGCGATGTAGCCGCCCGCCCCGCCACCGAGCGCCTTGCCCAGCGTGCCGGTGAAATAGTCCACCTTCGTGGCGGCCATGTTCCAGTGCTCGTGCGTGCCGCGACCGGTGTGGCCCATCACGCCGGTGCCGTGGCTGTCATCCACCACAAGCAGCGCGCCGAACTTGTCGCACGCGGCGCGGATCTTCGGCAGGTCGGCAAGCGAGCCCTCCATGCTGAACACGCCGTCGGTCACCACCCAGATGGTGCCGGTCACCGCGGGATTGGCGCGCGCCTCGGCCAGCTTCGCCTCCAGCGCGGCCACGTCGCCGTTCTTGTACACCGCGCGCAGCAGACCCTTCTTGATGCTGACGGCCAGACGGATGCCGTCGATGATGCTGGCGTGGTTCAGCTCGTCGCTGATGATGATGTCCCCCGGCTCGCACAGCGTCGGAAAGATGGCCTCGTTGGCGTTCCAGCAGCTGGTGAAGGTGTATGCCGCGTCCACGCCGTAGAAGCGCGCGATGGTGGACTCGAGCGTGTGATGGCAGTCGAAGGTGCCGCAGATGAAGCGCACGCTGGCGGTGCCGGCGCCGTACTTCTTCAGGCCGTCGATGCCCGCCTGCACCACCGCGGGATGGTTGGCCAGTCCCAGGTAGTTGTTGCTGCAGAAGCACGCCACCTCGCCGTAGTCCTTCAGCTTCACCGTGGCGTCCATCGGACCCTCGATGGTCTGCAGGTGCTTCAACTGGCCGCTCTGCTTGAGCGATTCCAGGATGGCGTGCGTGCGGCTTGGGAAGGT
>RFQW01000557.1 GCA_009924765.1 Planctomycetota bacterium
GGTACGCCAGGTTGGCTGGCTTTGGGAATACAGGCAAGGTTGTATGACGAAGCAGGTTAGGGTGTTTAAAATAACAATGCATTTTCTCCACTAAATGGTTAAAATACATGGATGTACCAGCGCCAATCCCAGCAAAAGCTTATTCAACACTTGCAGCAGTTTCCGGCTGTAGGCCTGCTCGGGCCGCGTCAGGTGGGCAAAACCACCTTGGCTTTTGCCCAAAAAGCGCTATACCCCGATGCACTGTATTTAGACCTTGAACTGCCTTCCGCGCAAAGGCAAATGGATGACCCCGAAGCTTTTTTGATGGCGCATGCGCAGCAGATGGTCATCTTGGACGAGGTGCAGCGCATGCCGACGCTCTTCCCGCCGCTGCGTCCGCTGCTGGACCGCCGTCCGCTGCCGGCGCGCTTCCTGCTCCTCGGCAGCGCTTCGCCGGAGGTCTCCACGCGCGGCAGCGAGAGCCTGGCCGGCCGCATCGCGTTCCATGACCTCGACGGCCTCGCGCTCGAGGAAGTCGGCGCCGATGCCTGGAGGCGGCTCTGGCTTCGCGGCGGATTCCCACGCTCCTATACCGCGCGTTCCGATGCCGCCAGCATGGAGTGGCGCGAGGCATTCCTGCGCACGTACCTCGAGCGCGACGTGCTCGATGTGGGCCTGCGGATGCCGCCTGCCGAACTGCGGCGCTTCTGGCAGATGCTTGCGCATTGGCACGGCCAGCGCTGGAATGCATCGGAATTCGCGCGTGCATTCGGCACCTCCGAAGCCACGGTGCGCCGCTGGCTCGAGACGCTCGAGGGGTTCTTCGCCGTGCGCATCCTGCGGCCCTGGGCGGCCTCGATCGCCAAGCGGCAGGTGAAGGCGCCGAAGGTCTACGTGCGCGACTGCGGCATGCTGCACGCGGTGCTCGGGGTGGCCACCCCGCAGCAGCTGCGCGAGCGACCGCAGGTGGGCGCATCCTTCGAGGGCTTCGTGATCGAGCAGGCGATCCACGCCACCGGTGCCCGCGCATCGGAGTGCTTCCACTGGGCCACGCCGCAGGGAGCCGAGCTGGACCTGCTGCTGGTGCGCGGCGATCGCCGCATCGGCATCGAGGTCAAGTGCACCGAGGCGCCGACCGTGACGCCGTCCATGACCATCGCCATGAACGACCTGCAGCTCGAGCGCCTCTGGGTGGTCCACCAGGGAACCGATCGCTTCGAGATGCGCCCCGGGATCGAGGCGCTGCCCGTCGGGCAACTGGAGGCCCTGCGAGGCGCGCTGCGGGCGGGGACGGCGCGCGTCGCGCGATCGCTCAAGCGCGTCAACGACAAGCACGGGAAGGCACTGAAGCGACTGGGGGGTGAATCAGGCGGGCGAGCGTCGGGTGGCTGATTGGTGAAGCGCCCTATTCACGCCGTGAATAGATGT
>RFQW01000558.1 GCA_009924765.1 Planctomycetota bacterium
ATCCTCGATCACGTACTCGGCCAGCACCTGCACGTGCGCCAGATCGCCGTCACCGGTGATCACGGTGCCGTCACGGCCCGGCTTCAGCGGCTGCGTGCCGTCGGCCACTTCCACCTGCTGCTCGGTGGTCACGTTCTTGCCGCCGGTGTTGGGCCAGAATTCGGTGCGCAGTTCCACCTGGCGGCGCGTCTCGAACACCGTGATCTCGCCGACCGGATAGGGCCAGAACGGCGTCAGGCCCGGCACCAGCGCCTCCTGCCCTGCCTCGCCGCTGATGCGACCGAACAGCAGCTTCACGCCGCTGAAACCCTCCTGCACGGTCTGGAATCCGCTGAACAGGAAGGTGATCAACAGGCCAAGGATCGCCAATTGCAGCAGGCGATAGCTGAGCTTCAGCGCATCGCCCAGGCTCTGGTTGGCCGGATCCATCGCGCTGCGGATGGCCGCCTCGCTGGCCTCCGGCGCGGTCACCGCGAACGTGGCACTGGCCTCGCGGCGCGGCGCCTCGCGCTCGATCTCCTCCTCGGGCACACCGCCCTCGGGCATCTCGCCGGGCGCGCTCACTTCTGCGACCCCGATCCGCCCCCGAAGGTGCGCTTGGCCGGCTGCGGAATGCCGTTGGCATCCGTGGCCGCATCAAGATCGATCATGTGGAACGGCGCCTTGGTCATGTCCGTCACGAAGGTGGTGTTGCCTGACAGGCTGGCCTTCAGCGTGTCGAGCCATGCGAGGAAGATGGCCAGGTCGGCCTCCTTCTTCATCTGCTCGTAGTAGCGCGTCGCCTCTGTGTTGCCCACCGCCTCGATCTCGGCGGCCCACTGATCCGCGAAGTTGCGGATGGTGTCGGCCTGGCTTGCCGCCTGGCTCTTGATCGCGTCGGCCTCGGCCTGACCACGGCTCTCCTCGAGGTTGGCAAGCGTCTCCTGCACCGCGCTCATGCGCTTCACCACCGCGATGGTTGTCTTGGGCGGCAGCACCACCTGGCTCAGGCCCACGGTGTTGGCATCCACGCCGGCCATCGGGTTGCGCTTCAGGTCGGCCAGGATCGACTGCTCGGCATCGGGCAGCCGGCTGTTGGCGCCGATCAGGTCGGTGAAGGCGAATTGCCCCACCGCACCGCGGATGCTGGCGTTCAGGCGGGTCTCCAGTTCCTTGCTTGCCGCGTCGATGGTGCCGTAGCTGGTGAAGAAGTCGAGCGCGGCATCGCTCTTGGGATCCACGCGCCACAGCAGGAACGCCTTCACCACCACCTGCTGACCATCCTTGGTCAGCACGGTCTCAAGGTTGCTCTCGCTGAGCTGCAGACGCGTGTCCAGCTTGGACACGCCGTCGATGAAGAATGGGGCCTTGAAGTGCAGGCCGGGTTCGCGCACCACGCCGGCAGGCTTGCCGAAGCGCGTGGCAACGGCC
>RFQW01000559.1 GCA_009924765.1 Planctomycetota bacterium
GGAGCGCCGCGATGCTCGCTGGCCGCGGGCTTGGGCAGCACCGCCATGTCGGTTGGCAGCGGTCGGCGCTCGATGTTGGCCTTGGTCAACTTCTCGATCGCCTTCAGAAGACCGCGCTCCTCGTTGTCGCAGAAGCTGATCGCCACGCCGCTGGCACCCGCGCGCGCCGTGCGACCAATGCGGTGCACATACGCCTCGGGCTCCATGGGCAGGTCGAAGTTGAACACGTGCGTGATGCCGTCCACGTCCAGGCCGCGCGCGGCGATGTCCGTGGCCACCAGCACCGGCGTGCGGCCGCTGCGGAAGGCGTCCAGCGCCTTGGTGCGCTGGCTCTGGGCCTTATTGCCGTGGATCGCGTCGCTGGGTATGCCCGCGGCGCGCAGGCGCTTCACGACCTTGTCGGCGCCGTGCTTGGTCTTGGTGAACACCACGGCGCGCTTCACCGCATCTTCGCGCAGCAGGTGCGCCAGCAGATCCACCTTGCGCGCACGCTCGATGGCGTACAGGCACTGGTCGATGCGCTCCACGGTGCTGGAGGTCGGCGTCACCGCCACTTCAACCGCATGGTTCAGCAGCGAGTTGGCCAGCTTGCGGATCTCGGGCGGCATGGTGGCGCTGAACAGCATGGTCTGGCGCTTGGCCGGCACCGCCGCGGCGATGCGACGGATGGGTTCGATGAAACCCATGTCCAGCATGCGATCGGCCTCATCGAGCGTGAAGAACTGGATGCCGCGAAGATCGACCAGTCGCTGGTCCATCAGGTCGATCAGGCGACCGGGCGTGGCCACCAGGATCGCCGCACCGTTGCGGATGGCCTGCACCTGCGGGCCCTGCCCCACGCCACCGAAGATGACGGCGTGACGAAGGCCGACGTGGCGGCCATAGGTGGCGAAGCTTTCGCCGATCTGCGCGGCCAGCTCGCGCGTGGGCGCAAGAATGAGCGCGCGCGGACCCTTGATGCCCGCATGCGCAGGCTGCGTGCTGAGTCGATGCAGCGTGGGCAGCGCGAAGGCAGCGGTCTTGCCGGTGCCGGTCTGCGCGATGCCCAGAACGTCATGGCCTTCCAGCGCGGGCGGAATCGCCTTCGCCTGAATGGGCGTGGGTGTGGAATAGCCTTCCTCGCGAATTGCCTTCAGCAGTGCGGGAGCCAACGAGAGAGCGTCAAAATGTGTCAAGAAAAGTGCCTTTCGCCATCCTGGCCAAAACGCCAGGAGAGCCTGTATCGGACGAGCCGCGAACCAACGTGTTGGAACGGGACCGGGCCGTGCCGGAGATCAGCCCAAACGGGGCGATCGCCAGCGGGAGCCGCGGCCGATGGAATGGTTCCCAATCGCATCCTTTGCGAGTGGGCCAGCCGCGAGAAGCGAGCATGGTAGCGCAAGGCACCCTGAAACGCAATCGAATCCCGC
>RFQW01000560.1 GCA_009924765.1 Planctomycetota bacterium
TGGACCGACTGGAAGGGCGTGGCCCCGGGCAAGAGCGGCTACGCGCCAAGCAACCAGCAGAGCGACTGAGCGGCGCTCGCCCATGCAGCCACTGCGCCCCTGCGCTTCGGCCGAACTCCCCGACGCGGCACTTCGCGATCGCGCTATGCGATGAGCAGCGCCTGACGGCCGAGGCCGGAAAATCCTATAGTCACGGTCGATGACGACCCCCGCAGCGCATGCCGGCCAGACTGCACAGCCCATGCTGAGCGTGGTGGTACCGATGAAGAACGAGGCCGCCTCGCTGGAGGCATTCTTCGCCACAGTGGTGCCTGTGCTGCGCGCCGAATGCGGCGAGCGCTTCGAGATCGTGTGCGTGAACGACGGCAGCACGGATGACACGCTCGCCGGCCTGCTGCAGCGCCG
Source organism: Planctomycetota bacterium (assembly GCA_009924765.1). Taxonomy (GTDB): domain Bacteria; phylum Planctomycetota; class Phycisphaerae; order Phycisphaerales; family SM1A02; genus SYAC01. The sequence goes on from RFQW01000560.1 coordinate 406, forward strand.
CGCCGCCCTGCCGCAGATGCGCGTGATCGATCTCAGCCGCAACTTCGGCAAGGAAGCCGCCCTGACCGCGGGGCTGCAGCACGCGCGCGGCGAGGCGGTGATTCCGATGGATGTCGACCTGCAGGATCCACCCGAACTGATTCCCGAGATGGTGGCAAAGTGGCGCGAGGGCTTCGAGGTGGTGAGCCCCCGTCGCGTGCTGCGCGACGAGGACACGCCCATGAAGCGCCTCACGGCAGGCGGCTTCTACGCGATCATGCATCGCCTGAGCGAGATCCCGATTCCGGCGAACGTCGGCGACTTCCGCCTGATGGAAGCGTGCGTGGTGCGCGCCCTGCTGTCGCTGCCCGAGCGCACGCGCTTCAACAAGGGCATCTTCGCGTGGGTGGGATTCCGCCAGTGCTTCATCGACTTCGAGCGCCCGGCGCGGCGTGCGGGCGGTTCGGCGTGGACGGCGCGCTCGCTGTGGCGATTGGCCATCGACGGCATCACATGCTTCAGCTCGCTGCCGCTGCGCGTGTGGAGCCTGGTCGGCGTGTTCATGGGTGTGGTGGCCATGACCTACGCGGCCGTGGTGGTGGTGCGCACGCTGTGGTTCGGCCGCGATGTGCCCGGCTATGCATCGCTGATCGTGGTCATGCTGGTGTGCAGCGCGCTGATCCTGATGGGCATCGGCGTGCTGGGCGAATATCTGGCGCGCGTGTTCGTGGAGGTGAAGGGCCGACCGCTGTACATCGTGCGCCGCACCTGGGGCGACGCGGACGCGGCGGACTGAACGCTGGCCATGCAGACCAGCGCACTGCCATCGCTTCGCACGCTGATCCTGTGGGCGCTGCTCATCTTCGCGCTGACCAGCGTGGTGGGCCTTGGCGCACGGCCACTCGCCGTGCCGGATGAGGCGCGCTACGGCGCCATGGGCGCAGACATGCTGACAAGCGGCGACTGGCTGAAGCTGCGCATGGCCGGCTTCACCTACTACGAGAAGCCGCCACTGGGCAC
>RFQW01000057.1 GCA_009924765.1 Planctomycetota bacterium
GCCAGCAGCCACATCGCGCGCGTGCGGCCGTGGCTCTGGCATGCCGCCAGGAACCACGCCAGCGTGAGCGACGTGAACGCCGTGAAGATCGGGTCAAGCACCAGCACAGTGCCAAGCACGAACGGAAACACCGTGGTGAGTTGCACCATCGCCGCCAGCGGCGCCAGTTCGCGGCGGCCCGTGGCGCGCTTCGCCACCAGGCCTGCCGCCAGCGCACTCGCCAGCGACGCAAGCGCGCAGGGCAGGCGGATGGCGAAGGCGTTGTGGCCGAAGCACGCGATGCTGCTCGCGATCAGCCAGGTGCCCAGTGGCGGCTTCTCGTAGTAGGTGAAGCCGGCCATGCGCAGCTTCAGCCAGTCGCCGGTTGCCAACATGTCGGCACCCATCGCGCCATAGCGCGCCTCATCCGGCGTGATCATGGGTCGCGCCCACAGCAGCGCCAGGTACAGCACCGCGAACAGCAGGCCAACCTGGATCCACAGCGCGCGCACGCTCATGCGCCGAAGTCTAGATGTTCCGTGTGGTCGCTGCGTCAGGCTCGCCGCGCACGCACAGCCAGCCTTCTCCGCGCTGCACGCGCGCCGCCTGCAGCGTGGGAAAGCGTGCAAGCCAAGAACCGAGCGGTTCGAACGTGTGTCCCGCCGCCAGCGCCGCATCCAGGAATCGCTCGAACAGCGCCGCCTTCGCACCACCCTCGCTTTCGGCATGGATGGTGAGCACGTGCGGCTTACCATCGGCGATGCGCGCCAGCAGCGAGGTGTTCCAGCGCTCGTCGGCGTCAGGGCCGCGGCCCACGCCCTCGTCGTAGGTGGGCAGATCCACCGGCACCTGCGGCTGCCGCAGCGGCGTGCCTTCAAGCAGCGGCATGAACGGCACGGCCTCGCCGCGCGCATCGCTGCGATAGCGGAAGCGGCGCGAGGCGGGCAACGCCAGCAGCCGCTCGTCGAATCGCCAGCCGGGCGCGGCTGCCGTCACCGGCTCGCGCCCATACACCTGCTCGAAGGCCTGCACGGCGCGCTCCAGTTCCGCGTTCATCACCGCATCGGGCAGGCGCTCCGCACCCATCTGCCAGCGATGGTGATCCCACGCATGCACGCCCACCTCATGATCCGCCTTTGCGGGCAGGCGCAGGGTGTCGACCAGTCGACGCCCGATTTTGGGACCGGGCCACACCGTTCCGCGCAGCACGATGTCCCAGCCATACAGGCTGGGTGCGCCGCTTCGAAGCATCTTCAGCGCGAACGCGGGCTTCAGCAGTCGCCACGCGTGCCGCCCCATGTTGTCGGGGCCCAGCGTCATGTACCACGTACCGCGGATGCCGCGCTTCTCGAGCAGTTGCAGCAGGCGCGGCAACCCATCGCGCGTGCCGCGAAAGGTGTCCACGTCGATGCGAAGGGCGATCGCCACGCGTGCGTCAGGGCTTGCGGTGTGCGGCCACGGGTCCGCGCGAGGCGCTTGCGGCGCCGGCGGGAGCGGTCAGGCCGTGATCCTTCGCGTGCTGGCGCAGGAACCAGTCCAGCGTGCGCTCCACGCTCTCGCGCGTGGTGATCTTGGGTTCCCAACCGATGTGCGTCTTCGCGTTGCGGATGCTCGGGCGGCGGTGCTGCACGTCCTCGTAGCCCTGGCCGTAGTAGCGCGTGCTCTCCACCTCGGCGAAGCCCGCGAAGGGCGGATACAGGCTGCGCAGCGGATGGCGCTCGAAGGCGTCCACCAGCATCTCGGCCAGCTCGCGGATGCTCGCTTCGTTCACCGGGTTGCCGATGTTGAAGATGCGTCCGTCGCAGGCGCCGCCGGCGTTGGCGATCACGCGCCACAGCGCCTCGATGCCCTCGTCCACGTCGGTGAAGCAGCGCTTCTGCGCGCCGCCGTCCACCAGCAGGATGGGCGTGCCCTCGACCAGGTTCAGGATCAGCTGCGTGATGGCGCGGCTGCTGCCCACGCGCGCCGAATCCAGCGAATCCAGCCGCGGCCCGATCCAGTTGAAGGGGCGGAACAGGCTGAACTTCAGGCCGCGCTGGAAGCCGTAGGCCCAGATCACGCGATCCAGCAGCTGCTTGCTGGTGCTGTAGATCCAGCGCTGGCGATGGATGGGGCCGGTGATCAGCGGGCTGGTGTCCTCGTCGAACTCGCCGTCGGTGCACATGCCGTACACCTCGCTGGTGCTGGGGAACACGATGCGCTTGTTGAAGCGCACGCAGTCGCGCACGATGCGCAGGTTCTCCTCGAAGTCCAGCTCGAACACGCGCAGCGGATTGCGCACGTACTCGATCGGCGTGGCGATGGCCACCAGCGGCAGGATCACGTCGCACTTGCGCACGTGGAACTCCACCCACTCGCGGTTGATGCTGATGTCACCTTCCACGAAGTGGAAGCGGGGATGGTCGGCGACCGAACCAAGGTTGTCCTTGTTCAGGTCCATGCCGTACACCTCGTAGCCCTCGTGCTGCAGGATGCGCTCGCTGAGATGGCTGCCGATGAAGCCGTTCACGCCCAGGATCAGCACGCGCACGGGCTTGGTGCCCTTCACGCCAGCCGCGCCGCGGCCGAACTTCATGCGGGGCACGATGTTCATCTCGCTGGCCAATTGCTCGCCGCTGGCCCACAGGCCGTCGGTGCTCTGGCCCTGCACGATCTCCACCGCGCCGCTGCCGCAGGCCACGGTGAGCGGGTTGGTTGAAAGCACCTCGCCCGGATGGCCCGTGCCGTTGGCCAGCGCGGTCTTCCACACGAACATCTTGCGCGCGCCCGCGAAGGTGAACGCGCCGGGCCACGGATGGGTGACCGCGCGCACCAGGTTGTGCACCGTTTCGGCTGGCTTGGTCCAGTCGATGGCGCCGTCTTCGGCGGTGCGGCGACCGTTCACGGTGGCCTTCGATTCATCCTGCGGAGTGCGCGGCGCCTTGCCCGCCTTCACCAGCGGCAGCGCCTCGTCGAGCAGCGCCTCGCTTTCGCGCGCCATCTGGTAGGTCAGGCTGCGCGCATCGGCATCGGCCGCGATCGCCACGCGACGCTGCGCGATGATGTCGCCGGCATCGGCCTTGTCGGCCATGTGATGCAGCGTCACGCCCGTCTCCTTCTCGCCCAGCACCAGCACCCAGTTGATGGGGCAGCGTCCGCGATGCTTGGGCAGCAGGCTGCTGTGCAGGTTCAGGCAGCCCGCCGGGAACAGCGCGCGCACGGCCTTCGGGATCAGGTTGCGGTAGTGGTAGCTCAGCAGCAGCTCCGGCTTCATCGCCTTGATGCGCTCGATCCAGATGGGGTGGTCCAGCTTGTCCGGCGCATGCACCGGAATGCCGTGCTCCGCCGCCAGACGCGCCACGCTGGCGTACCAGCCGCCCTCGTTCGGGTCGTCGCGATGGGTGAACACGGCCACCACGTCCAGTCCGTTGCGAAGGGTGGCTCGCAGCGCCGCGGCGCCGATCTCGTGATACGCGAAGACGATGGTGCGCATGGTCGGGTTTCCTCAGGCGGTGGTGCGGGTGGTGGCGTGCGCGGCGCGTTCGCCGAGCGTGTCGCCCACCACGCGATCAAGCAGGTAGCGGGGGCGTTCGCGCACGTCGCCATGGATGCGACCCACGTACTCGCCCATCAGGCCGAGGGCGACGAACTGCGCCCCCACGAAGAAGAACAGCACGGCGAACAGCGTGAACACGCCCTGGCCGGCCCACTCCGCGCCGTAGGCGAAGCGCAGCACCAGCAGCAGGGCGCCGAACAGCACCGACGCGGCGGAAATGCCGAGGCCCACCCACGACAGCAGGCGCAGGGGGCCGCTGGTCATGCTGGTGAGCAGATCGAACTGCAGGTTGATCAGCTTCAGGAAGCTGTACTTGCTGGTGCCGGCCGCGCGCTCGGCGTGGCCCACGGGAATCTCGGTCACGCGCCGCGCGAACAGGTTGGCCAGCACCGGAATGAAGGTGCTGCGCTCCCTGCAGGTGAGCATGGCCTCCACCACCTTGCGGCGGTAGGCGCGCAGCATGCAGCCATAGTCGTGCAGGATCACGCCGGTGCTGCGACGCACCATCAGGTTCACCATGCCGCTGAAGATCTTGCGGAACGCCGCGTCCTGACGATCCTGTCGCACGCTGCCCACCACGTCGAAGCCTTCCTCGATCTTGGCCACCAGGCGGCCGATCTCTTCGGGCGGGTTCTGCAGATCGGCGTCCAGCGTGACCAGGATGTCGCCCTGCGCATGCGCGAAGCCGCACAGGATGGCGTTGTGCTGGCCCGCGTTGCGATACAGCAGCAGCGCCTTCACCTCGCCCGGGTTCGCGTTGGCGTACTCGGTCAGCATGTCGCTGCTGCCGTCGCGGCTGCCGTCATCCACCAGCAGCAGTTCCCATGGGCGACCCAGCGCGCGGCCCGCAGCCAGCGTGCGTCGCAGCAGCTCGGGCAGGTTCTCGCGCTCGTTGAACACCGGCACCACCACGCTCACGGATGCGGTCATCGCGCGCCTCCTGCAACGGCCACGCGTGCGCCGGCCAGGGTTTCCTTGATCGCCTGCACCACATCCATCGCGTCGGCATCGGTCATGTCGGGGAACATCGGAATGGTGCAGATGCGCGCCGAATTCCACTCGGTGTTCGGCAGCTTGCCCATCCACTGGCCGCGGTTCTCGCGGTACCAGCGGTGCGTGTGGCTGGCCAGGAAGTGGATGCCCGTGCCGATGTTGCGCTTCTTCAGGCCTTCCATGAAGGCCGTGCGGTCCAGGCCCGCCGTGCGCTCGTCGATGCGCACCACGAACAGGTGTCGCGCGTGGCGATGCGACCATGCGGGGTCGGCCAGCGGCAGCACGCCGTCCACGTTCGCCAGTTCGCGGCGGTACAGCGCGCTGATGGCCTCGCGTCGCTCGATGAACTCGTCCAGTCGCGGCAACTGTCGCAGCGCCAGCACCGCGTTCATGTCGGGCATGTTCTGCTTGTAGCCGGGTTCCTGCACCTCGGCCTGCGGGCTGCGACCCTGCTGCGAGCGGTCGTGCGCGTCCACCTCCAGACCGTGAAAGCGCAGTCGACGCAGCTTCTTCGCCAGCGCATCGTCGTTGGTGGTGAGCACGCCGCCTTCACCGCTGGTGATGTTCTTGATGGGGTGCAGCGAGAAGATGGCGGTGTCCTGTCCGCCCACCTCGCGACCCTTGTAGTGCGTGCCGATGGCGTGCGCCGCGTCTTCGAGCAGCGTGACACCCTTTGCGCGACACACTGCGCGAATGCCATCGAGATCAGCGGGCGCGCCGGCGTAGTGCACCGGAATCACCACCTTGGTGCGCGGCGTGATGGCGGCCTCGATCGCCTCGGGCGACGCCAGCAGCGTGTCACGATCGGCGTCCACGAACACATTGGTGCCGCCAAGCAGTTCGACCATGTTGGGGGTGCTCACCCAGGTCATGCTGGGGCCCACCACCTCGTCGCCCGGGCCCACGCCCATGGCCTGCAGCGCCAGGTGCATCAGGGCGGTGCCGCTGGTGGCCGCGATGGCGTGCTTGGCGCCGCAGCGCTTGGCCACGGCGTCTTCCAGCGCAGCCACCTTCGGGCCGGTGGTGATCCAGCCGCTCCGCAGCACGTCGCCGATGGCGGCGATGTCCTCTTCCGAAATGCTTGGCCTGCAGAAGGGCAGGAAGGTGTCCCGCATCGGCCCATTGTAGGGGAAACGGGGGGTCATCTGACCGGTGTTCAAGCAAAAGGTGTTCAAGCAAAAGCGCGGCTGGCACGCCTGTTCCGTCAATTGCGGAGTTCGTGATCTTGATTACCCCAGAAATTCCAGATATTTTCTTCCGTATGTACGGGAAGCAGACCGAGCGCGCCATCGCTGCCTTGAGCCGACTGGCTGAGGTGTGGGATGGCGGGCAGACCCGACTTTCGTCGATCGAGATCGCCGACAACCGCGGGTTGCCTCGGCCGATGGTGGCGAAGCTGCTCACCGCGCTTTCGCAGGGCTCGCTGGTGAATGGCGCGCCCGGGCCGAGAGGTGGCTACGCGCTGGCGCGCTCGCCGAAGGAGATCACCTTCCAGCAAGTGCATGAACTCTTCGAGCGCGAGGACACGAGTCGACTGTGTCCATTCGGCGGCGGCGTGTGTGGAGGCGGTGCGCCATGCCCGATGCACGACCGTCTGGTGGAGACGCAGCAGAGCTTCCGCCGCTATCTGGCCGAGACCACCTTCGAGTGTTTCCGTGTCGCGGCGCAGGAGCAGGGCCACAAGCCGTCCTCCGCGCCCGAGCATCCGGAGCGTCCGCGCGAAAGCTGGCGTGCGCCGCTCACGCGCAAGCCACACTGACGAGCATCAATCTCCGGACGGATCGAACAGCAGGCCGCGCTCCTCGGTGGTGCGATGTCGCACGGGTCCGTCGTAGGCCTCGTAGTCGTCGTTGGGGTGCGCGTCCATCCATTCCACGAACGCCAGCACGCACGCAAGGTCGGCGCGCTCGCGCCACTGTTCGCCGAACAGCGTCTTGATGCCAAGCCACGCGTGCGCGTGCGCGTTGCGTCGCGCCAGCCCCGGGTGCGGCGCAAGCAACGGCTGGATGCGATCGGCCACCTCGCGCACGCGCGCATTCACTTGGGCGATCGTTGGGTCGGCCATGCGCAGAACCTAGCGGAAAGAGAGGCAAAAAGAACACCGCCCGGCGCTTGGCCGGGCGGTGTGTGGGGTCGGAGTCAATCGACCAGCGAATCAGTCGCGGCGACGGCGGGCGATCAGGCCAGCCAGACCAACCAGCGCAGCCGCACCGGGTGCCGGCAGCAGGGTGCCGTTCACCAGGACGTTGTCGATGCGAGCGGTGCCGCCGGCCTGATACGCGCCGGAGCTGTTCACCGGGTCAACCAGCGCGCGGATGCGCACGATCACCTCGAGCGCATTGCTGGCCGACGAGTCGAGGTTGTACGAACTGTTGAACGCCGACTGGCTGGTGGAGCTGGACCATGCGGTCGTGCCGCTGCCGGTCGCTCCAGCAACGATGACCGAGTAGCTGGCGTTCAGGGTGGAGAACGAGCTGCCACCGTTCGTGCTCATCTCGATGATCCAAGTCGCCGGACCGGTCGAGCTGCGAGTCATGTCGAACGAGAAACTGATTCCGCTATAGCCCGTGGTGTCGAACTTGGCCTGGTAGTAGTCGCCAGCCTTCCACACGTTGCTGCTGAACGCGTAGGCGCTGCCATTGCCGGCGGGGGCGGTGTACGAGGTGGCGTTTGCGCCGCTCGATGCCAGCTGGTGCGTGCTGCTCAGCTCAAAGCCGGCCTGCAACTTCTTCGCTCCGCTGTCCGCGCGGCCAGCCATCGCTGCATCCCACGTGGTGCCGCCGGTGTTGGGGTTGGCGTTGTAGGTGCCGTCGCTGTTCACCGCCAGAGGCACCTTGAAGAAGGTGCCGGTCGGCACGTTGCCCGTACCGGTGGGGAAGGCGCACGGAACGGTCCAGCCAGCCATGAGGTCAGCGCTCGCAAAGGCCGAAAGGCTGGCAGCGGCCACAGCAGCAACGACCGAAAGTCGGTTAGAAACCATTTGGGATTGACTCCGAGAGGGGGGAAAGGGAGAAAGGGAATGCCCTCCGAGGGAAGCGGAGGACCGTCCCAAAGTAGGCCGAATTGGGGCGGAAGCAAAGTTTCCGTTGGCATTTACGCCAAATTGGAGAAGAATGGGGGCACATGCGACCCCCACGATTCGCCGCGGCTCTTGCCAGCCTGGCTGCCTTGGCCATTTCGGCCGTCTCCAGCGCCCAATTGTCGCTGCTGCTGGTGCCCGACACCGGCGACACCAGCAAGCCCATTCTGGGCGACCGCATCTGCGCCTTCAGCCCGGTTGATGGGTCGCTGGTCAACGCCAACTTTGTGCCCAAGGACGGCCGCATGAAGCAGGTGAACAAGGTGGTGCAGACCCCCTGGAACACCCTGCTGATGACCGATTTCGACGCGCAGGCGATCTGGGAGTATGGCCTGGACGGGTTGTACATCCGCACCTTCCTAAGCACCTCGCAGATGACTGGTGGACTCACGCCGGGCGTTGGTGAGGGTCTGCAGGGTCTGTGCATCGCCTACGGCAAGATCTGGTTCATCTTCACCGACTCGCTGTGCAACGGATGCACGCCTGCGCCAATGCCCGGCGATGACAACGCCGTGTGGAGCATCGA
>RFQW01000561.1 GCA_009924765.1 Planctomycetota bacterium
AAGCGGTGCGCGGCGTGACCCTTGGCAACACCTCCGTGGAAGACGCCATCCGCAAGGGTGCCGCCGCCATGCCCGCTCGCCGCACCGGCGAGAAGGCACAGGCTCCGGTGAACACCGTGGGTGATGAGCGTCGCGCCGGCCGTGGTGGCCGTGGTGGTCCGGGCCGCGGTGGTCCAGGCCGTGGTCGCGGTGGTTTCGATGGTGGCGCGCCCAGCGCACCGCCCTCGGCGCCTGCAGCACCGGAGTCGTCGGGCGATGCCCCGGCCGCTGGTTGATCGAACACGCAAGACACAAGACACCAAGACAGGAGACTCCTCCAATGATGATTCATGACATCACCGCGAAGGTTGGCGCTCACAAGAAGCGCACCCGCGTCGGCCGCGGCGAAGGCAGCGGCAAGGGCGGCACCAGCGGTCGCGGACACAAGGGCGCCAAGAGCCGCGCCGGTTGGAGCAGCCGTCCCGGCTATCAGGGCGGCAGCACCCCGATCGCGCGTCGCTTCCCCAAGCGCGGCTTCTCGAACGCCGGCTTCCGCACGCTGTTCCACGAGGTGAACGTGCAGTCCCTCGAGAAGCACTTCACCAGCGGCGCCACGGTGGATGCCAAGGCGCTGGTGGCCAAGGGCCTCATCCGCGACGAGAAGCTTCCGGTCAAGGTGCTCGGCACCGGCGACCTCACCAAGAAGCTCACCGTGAACGCGGCCAAGTTCAGCGCCACCGCCAAGACCAAGATCGAGAAGGCTGGCGGCACCGCCGCCGAGGCAGCTTGAGACAGACCCCGTGATTCAGGCCTTCGCGAACATCTTCCGCATTCCCGACCTTCGCAACCGCGTGCTTTTCACGCTGGGAATGCTGGTGATCTATCGCATCGGGTTCTGGATTCCGCTGGTCGGCGTGGATCAGACGCAGCTCGCGCAGGCGGCCAGCAAGGCCAGCGAGAACGCGACCGGCTTCGGCCGCATCGTGCAGTTCGCCAGCATCTTCTCCGGCGGCAGCCTGCAGCACAGCACCATCTTCGGTCTGGGCATCATGCCCTACATCACCGCGGGCATCATCTTCCAGCTGCTCGGCCAGGTGCTGCCCGGCCTGCAGGACCTGAAGAAGGAAGGCGCCGGCGGGCAGCAGAAGCTCGCCGAGTGGACGCGCTATGCCACCGTGGGTCTGTGCGTGTTCCAAGGCTGGATGTGGCTCAGCTATCTGCGCGGCCAGAACCTGGTGCAGCCGCAGTTCGACCAGGGCAGCAATCTGATCGTGTTCTACGTGGCCGGTTTCTCCGCGCTGACCGCGGGCAGCCTGTTCCTGATGTGGCTGGGCGAGCAGGTTGACAAGTACGGCATCGGCAACGGCATCAGCATCATCCTCACCGCAGGCATCCTGGCACGCATGCCCAGCGCCATCGG
>RFQW01000562.1 GCA_009924765.1 Planctomycetota bacterium
GCTGCGCGGCCGACTGAAGCAGGAAGACTTCGGCACCTACGAGGAGTTCACGCCGCCGGGTGCCACCGATGTGGCGCGTGATCCGGTGCCGGTGGAGCGCAGCACGCCCAACCCGAAGGTGGGTGGCGTGACGCGGCCCACCACGATCAGCGGCGACTGGGGATGGAAGCGGCCGGGCATGGTGCTGGTGGATGACCCCGGCACGGTCGATGTGGACGAGATAGGCATGGTCGACGTGTTCAGCGTGCTGTACACGCGCAAGTCGGTTTCGCGTCCGACGGCGGCTGGGCAGCGCGCCGTGGCATTCAACACCACTGACATGCTCACGGAGCTGCCATCGGGGCTGCCGTACATCAGCGATTCGAAGCATCGCATCTACGGCATTCCGTACAACCGATCGAAGTACGACGAGCAGCGAGATGTGTCGCTGGTGAACTATGCCTGGCGCATCACCGGTTCCAGCGGTGTGCCGAAGACGGGCGATCCGGACCTGACCGGTGGCCGCAACGCGCTCTGCGAGCCTGCCGTCTTCGTGACGCAGCGCGAGCGCTACTGGCCCATGCCAAGCGCCGGCACCGGCGTGGTGCAGGCACCGAGCTACGTCTGGGACTGCATGTTCAGGCGCTTCGGCGGCAAGGTGTACATGGGCGTGTTCGTCTATCGCGTGGGTGGCCTGAATGGCATTCGTGGCGGCAACGCCGCCACCGGCACGCCCTACACGGTTGCCAAGGTGGACGCCACCGTGGACCCAACCTTCGGTGCGGCGCTCAGCAGGTTGCCGGCCATTCCGCAGCTCGCGAGTTCGCGTGATGAAAGCCCCAAGAACCTGGTGCGCAACGACGGCGCAAGCAAGACCAACGCCTGGGGCGCAGGTGGCCTCGACGCCAAGGTGGGCAAGAGCATCAATCCGTCGCTGTACGGACCGGGCCGAGATGACTCCAGCGTGCCTGGCACCGAGGCGCTTGCCACGGCGAGCGACGACCCCGCCGTGATCTCGCTGGGGTATTCCGACGGCTGGCAGTCGCCAGGCCAGTGGTTCATCGACTTCTTCGGAAACGTGCATCGTGTGCTGAACTGGCAGTCGCCAGGCCAGTGGTTCATCGACTTCTTCGGAAACGTGCATCGTGTGCTGAATGGCCGTCGCACCCGCGCCGAGGGACCGGTGACGCTGGTGAAGCCCGTGCCGCGACAGCCCTACGGCGACGTGCTTGTGGACTTCGGCAGCCGCGATCCGAGCTTTCCGGCAAGTTTCCCCACGGCGGAGGGCGGATTGATCAGCACGCCGAACTCCGGCAACGACTCCATCAAGGGCATCCAGGACATCTGGTTCGTGCCGCTGCAGGATCGCAACGGCAATGACCTCACGCCCATCTACGCCGCCATCGAGGAGCTGTAGGCC
>RFQW01000563.1 GCA_009924765.1 Planctomycetota bacterium
TGGCCGGCTGCGGAGCCTCAGGCTGCTGCGGAGCGGGCGTCTCGATCGGCTCGAAGGGCTGCGTCTCCGGGTTGCTCGGCGCCACCGGATCCACGGCCTTGCGTTCCAGTCCGGCGTCGCGCTGCAGTTCCTGCACCTTGCTGTCCAGCGGCTTCTCCAGCGCGCGCAGACGCTCGATCTCGCTCACGTTGTAGTTGCTGTCGTTCTCGTCGGGGTTGTCCACCACGATCGGCGTGATGAACAGCACCAGCTCGTTGGTGTTGGTCACGCGCTCGCTGCTGCTGAACACCCAGTCCAGACCTGGCACGTCGCCCAGCAGCGGCACCTTGGTCTTGTTCTTGCTTTCGCTCTCGGTGCGGATGCCGCTCATCACGATCGTCTGGCCGTTCTTCACCACCACGGTGGTGTTGGTCTGGCGACGGTCGATGGTGGGGTTGTTGCCAGGCGTGCCCGCGACGGGCTGACGGCCCACGTTGCTGTACAGCACCTCGATCTCCATGGCCACGTTGCGGTCCTTGGTGATGCGGGGGCGCACGTTCAGGCCGATGCCCACGGCGATCTGCGTGAAGCTGGCGGTGGTGCCGCCGCTGGTGCCGCTGTTGGTCTGGCCCGACTGGAACGGCACGTCGGAGCCGTCGAAGAACTTGGCTTCCTTGTTGTCGCTGGTGAACACGCGCGGCTGCTGCAGGATGCGCACGTTCGTCTTCTCTTCGAGGGCCTGCAGCACCACGGTGGCGGGCACCGCGAACGCCAGGATGCTCTTGCTCAGGTCGCCGGCGAAGTCGTTCTGTCGCTCGCCGGCAAACATCGCGTTGCTGGTGCCCACGCCGTTGATCACGATGGCGTTGTTGGGATTGTTGGGCTGCACCTGACCGTACGGACCGAACTTCAGACCGAACGCGAACTCGTCGCCCAGCTGCACCTCGGCCAGGATGGCCGCGATCATCACCTGACGGCCGGGGCGATCCAGCTGCTCGATCACCTTCACCATGCTCTGCTGGATCTCCGGTGGCGCCAGCACCAGCAGGCTGTTCTGTCCGGCGTTCGGCACCACGCGCGTCTTGCCCACCAGCGAGCTCACCTCGGTCTGCTCGCCCGCACCGGCGCCGCGGCTGTTCTGCCACGGGAACTTGATCTCGCCCGCCGAACCCGAAGTGGTGGCGCCGTTGGGACCGCCCGCGAGCGAGCTGCTGCTCGTCGCTCCGGATCCGCCCGTCGTGCCGCCGCCTGCGGTCTGGAAGTCGATGCCCGTCAGGCCTTCCTGCGGCGGCTTGATGCCCGTGCCGGTGCCAGCCTCAGAGAGCAGCGCGTTCAGGATCTCCGCCACCTGCACCGCGTTCGCGTGCTTCAGATCAACATTCAGCGGAAGACCGCTGTTCAGCGGCTGGTCGATCTGCT
>RFQW01000564.1 GCA_009924765.1 Planctomycetota bacterium
CTGATGAAGGCCAGCGAGCAGGAGCGCGCGCGCATGGTGAGCAACCTGCTGGTGGTGCTGTGCGGGGAGCAGAATGTGCAGCCGGTGGTCGGTGCGGGGTGAGCACACGTCACGGCGTTTGAGAACGGCGGCTGTTATCATTTCGCTTGCATGAAGGCCGTCATTCTCGCTGGTGGACTTGGCACGCGCATCTCCGAGGAGACGCATCTCAAACCCAAGCCGATGATCGAGATTGGTGGTCGTCCCATCCTGTGGCACATCATGAAGCTGTATTCGGCGCATGGCGTGAATGACTTCATCATCTGCTGCGGCTATCGCGGCTACATCATCAAGGAATACTTCGCCAACTACTTCCTGCACATGTCGGACGTGACGTTCGACATGCAGCACAACAAGATGGAAGTGCACCAGCGCCACTCCGAGCCCTGGCGCGTGACGCTGGTCGACACCGGCGAGGAGACGCTGACCGGCGGCCGCCTGAAGCGTGTCGCCGACCATGTTCGAAACGAGGATGCGTTCTTCTTCACCTATGGTGACGGCGTGGCCGACGTGGATCTGACGAAGGAGATGGCGTTCCATCGCTCCCATGGGAAGTTGGCCACCGTGCTGGCCGTGCAGCCACCGGGTCGCTACGGCGCCCTGCAGATGCAGGGCAGTTCGGTGCACGGCTTCGCCGAAAAGCCGCGTGGCGACGGTGGCCTGATCAACGGCGGTTTCTTCGTACTTTCGCCCCGGTGCATCGACCTGATCGAGGGCGATCACACGCCGTGGGAGGGCGCGCCGCTGACCAAGTTGGCGTCGTCGGGCCAGCTGGAGGCGTTCGAGCACACCGGATTCTGGCAGGCAATGGACACGCTGCGTGACAAGACACACCTCGAGGAGTTGTGGCAGTCGCGCAAGGCTCCGTGGAAAATGTGGCAGTGACGAGCGACTTCTGGGCTGGCAAGTGCGTCTTTCTGACCGGTCACACGGGATTCAAGGGTGGATGGCTGGCGTTGTGGCTGACCGAACTCGGCGCGGACGTGCATGGCTACGCGCTGCAGCCGCCGACGCGACCCAGCTTGTTCGATGTGGTGGGGCTAGAGCGCCGGATCGCGTCCAGCACGATCGCGGACGTCCGTGATGGTGCGGCATTGGCTGCAGCCATGCGCACCGCGCGCCCCGACGTGGTGTTCCATCTGGCGGCCCAGCCGCTGGTGCGACAGAGCTACCGCGACCCCGTCGAGACCTACGCCACCAATGTGATGGGATCGGTGCACCTGCTCGAGGCCGTGCGTGGAATGGATTGCGTCCGCGCGGTGGTGAACGTGACCACCGACAAGTGCTACGAGAACCATGAACGACCCGAGCCCTATCGCGAGGGCGATGCGATGGGTGGCCACGACCCCTACTCCAG
>RFQW01000565.1 GCA_009924765.1 Planctomycetota bacterium
GGAGGCCATGGGCAACCGCGTGCCGGTGATCATCAGCCGCACCAGCGGCGTGGGCGAGATCCTGACCAACGTGCTGAAGTGCGACTTCTGGGATGTGGACGACATGGCGAACAAGATCGTCGCCGTGCTGCGCCACCCGCCGCTCCAGCGCACGCTGACCGACCACGGCTTCGACGAGGTCCGCGGCATCACCTGGGACGGCGCCGCCAAGAAATGCGTGGGCGTCTATCAGCATGCCATCGACGATGTACGCGCACACGCGCGCCGCTGACGCGCGGTGCTGGCGAGAACACACGTGTAGATAGGCGGATGCCGTGCAACGGCGGCTCGGAGCCGACCTATACTCAGCTCATGGCGTTTTTCACGCGTAAGAAGCCCGCTCCCGTCCGCACCTCCGCACCGGCCGCCGCCCCCGCTGGCCGCGCCGCGCCGCGTGACCCCGCCTTCGAACGCCGCGTCCAGGAGCCGCCGCGCGCAATGCGGGCGCAGGCGTCTTCGCCGGCAGCCTCTCGGTGTTCAAAGACAAGCTCATGGACTGGGCCATGCAGGACGAAGCATTCCGCGTCCAGCTGTTCCGGTTCGTTGACTGCTTCCCAACACTTCGCAGTAACGATGCCATCTACGAACACCTCTCTGACTATCTCTCGCAACCCGGAGTGAAGGCGCCACCCGGATTTGAACTTGGCATGGCCGCTGGCGGTCTTGCCAAGGGGCTGATGGCAAAGACGATGTCGAGCCAGATTGAGGGCATGGCATCCAAGTTCATTGCTGGCACCGACGCCGCAAGCGCCCTGCCCGCCTTGGAGAAGATGTGGAAGAACGGCATGTGCTTCAGCGTGGACCTCTTGGGCGAGGCATGCGTGAGCGACGAAGAGGCACGCCTGTACCGACAGAAATACCTTGACCTTGTTGAGAACCTGCCCAAGCGCGTAGCCACGTGGCCAGCAAAGTTGGTCTTGGAGTCCGATCACCTTGGGCCTGTTCCGCGCACCAACGTCAGCATCAAGATCAGTTCACTCAGCGCACGCGTTGACCCCATTGATACAGAAGGCTCAATCCGCACGCTGATGGCAGAAATCATGCCGATTCTTGAGAGTGCTAAGAAGCACGGCGTGCTGGTGAACTTTGATATGGAGCAATTTGCGCTGAAAGACCTCACTATTGAGCTCTTTAAGCGATGCTGCGAAGCCGTGGACTTTGAGGCCGGACTGGCCATGCAGGCGTATCTGCGCAGTGCTCCCGATGATGCGCGCAGCGTGGTCGATTGGGCCAAACGCACCGGGCGCGTGGTCACTGTTCGATTGGTCAAAGGCGCATACTGGGATTACGAAACCATCCACGCAGAGCAACAAGGATGGCCGGTTCCGGTGTGGAGCCGCAAGTGCGATACCGA
>RFQW01000566.1 GCA_009924765.1 Planctomycetota bacterium
GCCCGATCTCCACGCGCAGCGGCGCGCCCTTCTTCACCCAGCCCCACATCTTGTCGCCGCCACGCAGATCGCGGCGATCCACTTCCACCTCCACCATGCGACCGGCGTAGGGCAACTCGCGCAGTCGCTTGGCCAGCTTGTCGCACGCCTCGTTCACGGCTGCGGCGCTTTCGGGCTTGGGCGTGATGGGCAGGATCACCACATGCGTGGGCGCCAGACGCGGCGGCACCATCAGGCCATCGTCGTCAGCGTGCGTCATCACCAGACCGCCGACCAGGCGCGTGCTCACGCCCCAGCTGGTGGTCCAGGCATGCTGCAGCGTGCCACCCTGATCCAGGAACTTGATCTCGCTCGCCTTGGCGAAGTTCTGTCCGAGGAAATGGCTGGTGCCAGCCTGCAGCGCCTTGCGATCCTGCATCATGGCCTCGATCGAGAAGGTGTCCACCGCGCCCGGGAAGCGCTCGCCGTCGGTCTTGCGACCCTTCACCACCGGCATGGCCATCCAGTTCTCCGCGAAATCTGCGTACACCTCGAGCATCTTCATGGTCTCTTCGCGCGCCTCGGCCTCGGTGGCATGCGCGGTGTGACCCTCCTGCCACAGGAACTCCGCCGTGCGCAGGAACAGGCGCGTGCGCATCTCCCAGCGCACCACGTTCGCCCACTGGTTGATCAGCAGCGGCAGGTCGCGGTAGCTCTGCACCCACTTGGCGAAGCTTGCGCCGATGATCGTCTCGCTGGTCGGCCGCACCACCAGCGGCTCGTCCAGTTCGCCCGCAGGCACCAGACCGGGCTTGCCATCGGGCTTGATGCCGGCCTGCAGGCGGTGATGGGTCACCACCGCGCACTCCTTGGCGAAGCCCTCCACGTGCTCGGCTTCCTTCTCCAGGAACGACAGCGGGATGAACAGCGGGAAGTAGGCGTTCTTGTGGCCCGTGTCCTTGAACATGCGGTCGAGCACCCGCTGCATGTTCTCCCACAGGGCGTAGCCCCACGGCTTGATCACCATGCAGCCGCGCACCGGGCTGTTCTCGGCCAGATCGGCCGCGCGCACCACCTGCTGATACCACTCGGCGTAGTGCTGTTCGCGGGTCGGCGTGATGGCGGTCTGCGGTGCGGCGTTGGGCTTGGCTTGGTTGCTCATGCGTGCTCCTTGGGGGAAGGCGAAGGTAGCACGCAGGCGCGCTCACGGCGCCCGATCGATGGCGGCGATCAGGCGCTTGCGGCACGCGCCGCGGCCCAGTCGAAGCGCAACGCGCCCTTCACGTTGGGACTCGCGCAACGCGGCCTTGCGACGCTTCATCGCCGCCTCGCGCAACCGCTGCACCACCTTGTGCAGCGGCGCGTCCGGCGCCAGCGCGGGCATGCGTTCCAGCATCAGTTCGGA
>RFQW01000567.1 GCA_009924765.1 Planctomycetota bacterium
TCTGTAAGCCCCGCCTTCGTGATCAGCGAAGCAGCGATACCCGCATCAAGCACCGTCTCGCCATGTTTCTGTTTCACCAGCGCGCTGTGAAACGCCATGCTCGTCAGCGCGGAATAACCGGGAGCCGACGGCGCCTCCGCAGGAACAGCTGCGCATAATGGTGGAACCGAAAGGAGCAGCGCCTTTGGATCGGGATCAAACCGATACGCAATGGAGTGCGACTGCGCAACCATCTTGAATCCATCAGAGCTGCAAGCAGCAAGAAGGAGGAGTGGCAACAGCAGCATGTAGTAATGTGGCGTGCGTCCCATATTGGCTCCAACATAGCGGGAATTCAATGGGCAAGAAACAGCATGGGGCTCAGACCACGCATTTGACACGTTCATGGGGGTTTGACACATTCACAGTGGTTTGCCACGTCCACGGGCGTTTGACACAGCCGCCGCCCCGCTCGACAATGCCTGACTACTCAGGCAACCCCTATGAACCTACGCACTACTGGCATCGTCGTCCTTGTTGTTCTCCTCATCGCTTTGCTGGCTTCCACCATTCACTATGCGGGGAAGGCCAAGGACGCAGAGGTCAAACTCAAGGCAGCAGAGGCAAGCGCGCAGGCGTCTGCCGCCGCCGCGGATGCCGCGCGCAGCGCGTTCACCGTCTCCGTTGCCAGCCGTTCAGATGCCTCCGCAAACGACGGGCATGCATCGCCGATCTCGGCGCGCATGCTCGTCACCACGCGGCCATGGAGCCCGCACGGCACGATCAGCCCGAAATGCCCGAGCTGCGGCTCCACGTTGAGCGCCATCCCGTGCAGCGTGCAGGAACGCGAGACGCGCACGCCGATGGCGGCGATCTTGCGCGTGGCGTCGTCCGCATCGCCCTCGTTCCCCGTCCAGACGCCGGTGGCGCCCTTCTGCCGGTGGCACGGGATGCCCCATGCAGCACAGGTGCGGATGGCGGCTTCCTCGAGCGCACGGATGTAGGCGTGGACGCCAAGCCCCAGCCGCTGCAGGTCGACGATCGGATAGACGATCGCCTGCCCCGGACCGTGGTACGTCACGTCGCCCCCGCGGTCGGTGTCCACGAGCTCGACGCCGGAGGCCCGAAGGAGCGCCTCGTCCGCCAGCACATGTTCGCGCGCACCCTGCCGCCGCGTGACCGTCACCACCGGCGGATGCTCGACCAGGAGCACCCGGTGCGGAACGCCCTGGGCCCGGCCTTCCACGAGCGCAGCGTGCCGCTCGCGCTGCAGGGAAAGCGCGTCCGCGTAGGTCATGCGGCCAAGCCGCTCGACCTCGAATGGCTGGTTGCTCCGGTCCATCGGCCCCAAGCCTAGCCGCGACCGAGGTGCCTACACTGCGACCCATGACGTCTTCCACGC
>RFQW01000568.1 GCA_009924765.1 Planctomycetota bacterium
CGAGATTGCTCCAGCGATCCTCCTCGATACGCTCGTACTCGCCGGCCCCCACGCGGAACAGCGCCAACTTGCGGTTGGGCGTGCCGTGACGCAGTCGACGGCCAAGGAACCAGTTGTCGTAGGTGAGCCAGAAGCCCGCATGCGGCGTGCCGGGAAGCGTGCGTGCCAGTGCCTCGCAGAAGGCGTCATCCAGCAGCTCGTCGGCATCCAGGAACAGCACCCACGGCGTGGACGGCGCATGGTTGCGCAGGAACCAGTTGCGCTTCTTGGGAAACCGTCCGTTCCACGCGAACTGCACCACGTCCGCGCCATGCGCGCGCGCAATCTCGCAGGTGCGGTCGGTGGAGCCGGAATCGATCACGACCACCCGCTCGAAACGCTTCAGCCGTTCCAGGCATGCCGCAAGCCCACGTTCCTCGTTGCGGACGGGAATGGCGACGGTGACTGGAAGCTTCGGGTCACTCATGCTGCGTCATCCTGCGTGCGGCGCACGCTACCACACGCCGTCGCGACCGCGTTCATCCGCGCTTGCGGAGCAGCCGCGACTTCACGGCGCCAAGCGCCTTGTCGGAGAGCTTGCGCATCTCGGCATCCACCAGCCGCGACGCGCCGATCGCCAGCACCGCCACGACCGGACCCAGCACAAGCAGCGACGCGAAGTCGCCGGGCTTGCCGAACTGCGCGAGCCAGCGCATGACCACGGCGGCCACCGCGAAGATGGGCAGGCTGACGATCCACGGCTTGATGAAGATGGCCAGCACGTCGCGGATGTGGTTGCCCTTCACCACGCGGGTGCACAGCCACACCACGATCGGCGCGCTGATCGCCCAGGCCACGCCGCTGGCGATCGAGGCACCGAGCGCCCCCCACCACTGCGCACCCGCCCAGTACAGCGGCACCGACAGCACGAACTGCGTCCCCTGCCACTTGAAGAAGGTGGCGAAACGCCGCTGCGAGCGCAGGCACGACATGCTGGGCCCGGTGGCGAAGTAGAAGGCCTGTGCGACGCTGATCACCTGGAACACCGGCACGGCAGGCAGATACCGCTCGGCGAACGCCACGCGGAACAGCGGCTCCGCGAGGATCGCCTGGGTGAGCGAGATCGGCACGCACACCAGACCAAGCGCGCGCTGCACGCGCAGGAAGCCGCTCACCTGTCGGGCGGGATCCTCCTGCAATCGCCCGAAGATGGGCTGCAGCACCACGCCCAGCTGGTACGCCACCACGGTGTTGGCCTGCGCGGCGATGGTGAACGCGAAGCCGAACAGGCCGGTCTCGTATTCGCCCGACACGTAGCCAAGCACCAGCACTTCCAGCATCACGATCACGTTGTGGATGTACTGCGCGCTCGCGGCCGGCAGATAGGCGCGCATCAGGATC
>RFQW01000569.1 GCA_009924765.1 Planctomycetota bacterium
GCAGGTAGCCGCCTTCCATCTGCAGCGTGTTGGCCGGCACGGTGTTGGGAACTGGCGCGGGCACGGGCTGCGACGCGGGCTTGGCGGGTGCCGCCGGTGCAGGCTTGGGCGTGACCACCACCGGTGCTTGCGCGGGCGCCTTTGCATCCGCCGCGGGCGCACTGCTCTTCGCGGGCTCGGCGGGGGCCGGTGTTTCGGTCTTGGCCGCTGCAGCGGCGGGCGCTGTTGGAGCGGTTGCTTGTGGGGCAACGGGGGCTGGCTCGAGCGGCTTCGCTGGCTTGGCTTCGGGCGCCGGCGCGCTGGGCGCGGCTGCGGGAGTCACAGGAGGGTTCGTTGTCGTGGCCGCTGGTGCGGAGGGGGCCTTCGGCGCCGTCGCTGGTGCGTCATCCTGCGTCGCGGTGGGCTGCGGAGTTGGTGCAGGACGCGCAGGTCGGCCGGTGCTGGCCTGTGCCCACACGGGTGCCGGCGCAAGCGCAAGCATGGCAGCCAAGGGCATCAGGCGAAGGCCGTCGTGCAGGTCATGCTTTCTTGGCACAGTCGTTTCTCCGTGAGAGTCCGTGAGGTCGAGTCCGTCGATGCGCACCCGTGCGAGGCATTCGGTCGTTGCCGGTGGCGTCCGACAGACTACCCCGTGAGGGCGGTCAGCGAACGGTTCAGCCGGGGCCTGATTGCCCCTTCGCCAACTCATTCATTCGGTTCGAAAGCTGCTGGAACTCCTGATTCAGGCGCTCCCGTGTGGCCGCATCGAGATTGCGGTTCTGGCGGGCCCGTGAAACCGCCTGAAGCGAGCTTTGAGCGTCGGCGCGGCTCATGCCGCTGATCTGTTCGGAGGTCAGCACGGTCGGAGGCGCCATGTGCTCACTGGTCCACGGGTTGTTCGCCCCGGCGGGCGCCTGGGCGGTGGTGGTGGACGGCTGCGGTGCGTCGCTTGCGCCGCCGGTCGGGGGCGTCGGCGTCACGGGCGCAGCGGGCATGCCTGGGCCCACGCGACCGCCCGGCGGCGGTATGGAAGGCGCTGCGGAACCCGTTGCTGGAGAAGGACTTGAGGGCGTGCCGGACTTTCCGGATCCCGCCGGCTCAATGCCCGGAACGGGGGCCTTCAGCGAACTCCAGTCGCCATTGAAGAACTCCTCCTTGCCCTTGGTCCACAGCGGAACGTCGTACTCGCCGCCGCCATGCGCCAACTTCACGCTCCAGGGTGCCTCGCTCGACAGCACCTTCACGCCGCTCTTCTCCTCGCCGACACGGATCTGGCTGTTGTCGGCGAAGAACACCAATCCGCCCACGGCACCAACAGGCTTGGGGCCGGCGTACTCGCGTGGGGCCACGGGTGTGGGAGGCGGCGGTGGCGGCTTGGGCGGTTCAGGCGGCTTCACC
>RFQW01000570.1 GCA_009924765.1 Planctomycetota bacterium
CTCGCCAACGCCGTCAGCGCGGTGCAGGCCATGCCGCATCCATTCGATGCGGCCGTGCGGGCCAGCGACGAAACGGCGCAACGCAAGGCCATGGTGGCGGCACAGCAGGCACTCGAGCGACTCGGCGCGCAGGTGTCCGCATCGGCGAAGGCGCTTGACATCGAGCTGCCAACGGAGCCTCGCGGTTGACGCGTGTCCACGCCATCATGCCGCTTGGCCTTGCGGCGCTGCTGCTCGCCATCGGCGCGGGCGGCGTCGGCGATCCGACCGAGAGCGCATCTGCACCCACCACGATGGCCCAACTTGGAGGCCCCGTGTCGGTGCAGGAAGACGGGCCGGGCGCCTTCGGTCTTCCGTTGCCACGGCTCTCGGCCGACGATCGCAGGGCGTTCAGCGTGGGCAATGCGCTGTTCCGCGACAACTGGATCATCGCTCCGGCCAGCGCGGCGGCCCGCGACGGACTGGGCCCGCTCTTCAACGCCAACTCATGCAGCGCCTGCCACCAGGACGATGGACGCGGTCGACCGCCACTGGCGAAGGGCGAGGTGGGCATGGGCATGGTGGTGTTCGTCAGTCCACGCGACGCCGACGGCGCGCCGCATCCGGTGTACGGCAAGCAGTTCCAGGATCAGGCCGTGCCCGGTGTGGCCTCCGAAGTGTCCATCACGCTGCAGCCCGAGGTTGTTCGCGGCACCTATGCCGACGGCCAGCCATGGGAACTGGTGCGTTGGCGGCCCTCGTTCGACGCGCCGGCGTATGGAACGGTGGGAGACGTGCGCACATCGGTGCGCATCGGGCCGCAGGTGATCGGCGGTGGTCTGCTCGAGGCCGTGACCGACGAAACGATCCTGCAACGAGAGGATGCCGATGATCGCGATGGCGACGGCATTTCTGGCCGAGCAAGCCGCGTGTCAAGCAGCGGCCCTTCCAAGATCGGTCGATTCGGCTGGAAGGCGTCGCAGCCCACGCTTGAGGATCAGGTGCTCGCGGCGCTTCACGAGGACATCGGCATCACGAGCGAGCGTCACCCTCGCGAATCACTCAGTGACCCGCAGCGAGCGTCCATCACGGCTGCCTCCGGTGGCGAACCGGAAATCGACCAGCTGCGCGTATCCCGCCTGACCCACTACTGCCGAACGCTGGCCGTGCCGGCGCAGCGCGACGCAGGCACGCCGCCCGTGGAGCGCGGACGCGCCCTGTTCGCGCAGGCTGGATGCACGGCCTGTCACGCTCCCACCCTTTCCACCGGGCTCACCTCGCCGGTGCAGGCGTTGCGCGGTGTCACGTTTCATCCATACACCGATCTGCTGCTGCATGACATGGGCGAAGGCCTGGCCGACGATCGGCGCGATGGCGATGCATCGGGTCG
>RFQW01000058.1 GCA_009924765.1 Planctomycetota bacterium
GGCTTCAGTGGCTCCCATGCCGACACCCAGATCACCGCCGACCACCGCACCAGATTGGGGGCCGATGTCGCCACCGTGGCGCGCAGATTGGTGCCGAATGTCTCCCCGGCAATGGTCACGAACACCGCCCAGTAGCCCGTGGCCAGACCAGCCACGAAGGTGGTGCCGTAGAACCATGACGCGCCGCGGCCGCCCAGCATGAACAGCGATGCAAGTCCGATCGCCAACATCACGATCGCACCCACCACCACCTTGCGCCGGCTCCGCAGCCACTGGCTCGCTGCGCCGGTGACCACATCGCCCACCGCCGCGCCCAGATAGCCGCTCAACACCACCATGGGTGGCCGAACCGCATCGGGACAGCCCAGCGCCTTCGCCAGTTCGGGGCCAAACACGAACACCACACCGCCCACGAACCAGATCGGCGTCGCCAACCCAACCACGCACGCGAAGCGACGCAGTCGCTCGGGCGACAGGAACAGCATGCGAAGGTCTCCGCGTCGCGCGTGCTCGCGCTCGCTTCGACGAAACATGCCGCTTTCCGAAAGCCCGATCCGCAGCGCGAGGAGCCCGAATCCCATGATCGCGCCCAGCATGTAGGCCTGGCGCCAATCCAGCCAGCTTCCCACCAGACTCGCGGCAATCGGTCCGAACATGCCCGCAAACGCCACGATCATGGTGCCCCATCCGCGATGGTGGCGGTTCATCAGCTCGCTCACCAGCGTCACACCCGCCCCCAGTTCACCTGCCAGGCCGATGCCGGCGATGAATCGAAGCGCCGCATACTGAGGCACGGTGTGCACGAACGCGTTCAGCAGGTTGGCAGTCGAGTACAGCGCGATCGAGCCAAACAGCGTGGTCAAGCGCCCACGACGATCCCCAAGCATGCCCCACAGGAATCCACCGATCAGCATGCCGGTGAGCTGCACGTTCAGGATGGCGGCACCAGCGCTGGTGACATCGCCCTGCTCCATGCCGAGCAGGATGCGTCCCATGCGCAGCAATCCATCCACGAAACCCGTCTGCACACCGGCCGACGCATCCGGCAGGCCCAGCCCCTGCGCGCCGAGGCTCGGCACGCGCACCACGCTGAACACCACCAGGTCGTACAGATCAACGAAGTAGCCCAGCGAGGCCACCGCCACCGCCAGCCACGGGATGCGTTCCGTCGTTGCGTGCGAAGAAGATCGCTCCATGCAGGCGTTGTACCCGCACCGACCAAAAATGCATCAGGCCCCGCCGAAAACGACGGGGCCTGATGGAACGTTCAAGGAACAGTTGGATGCCTTCGCCCAGCGTCGCCGCTGAGCTATCCGAAATTGCACGGCGTTCACCGTGCGGCTTCGGGCGAGAGATGTGTGAACGGATCTCGGCGTTCGAGGTCTCCCTCGTCCGACCGTCTATAGATCCTATAGAAAGGAGGTGATCCAGCCGCAGGTTCCCCTACGGCTACCTTGTTACGACTTAGTCCCAGTCACCAGCCTTGCCGTGGGCACCCCTGAAACGAGGCGACTTCGGGCACTGCCGGCTTCCATGACTTGACGGGCGGTGTGTACAAGGCTCAGGAACATATTCACCGCGGCGTAGCTGATCCGCGATTACTAGCGATTCCAACTTCATGGAGGCGAGTTGCAGCCTCCAATCCGAACTGGGGCATCTTTTGAGCGATTTGCTCCACCTTGCGGTCTTGCTTCGTTCTGTCGATGCCATTGTAGCACGTGTGCAGCCCTAGGCATAAGGGCCATGAGGACTTGACGTCATCCCCACCTTCCTCCGGTTTGACACCGGCAGTCTCACTAGAGTCCACAGCATTACCTGTTTGCAACTAGTGACAGGGGTTGCGCTCGTTGAGGGACTTAACCCGACACTTCACAGCACGAGCTGACGACAGCCATGCAGCACCTGTGCACGTTCCACTCTTGCGAGTGTCACTCCTGTTTCCAGGAACTAATCCGTGCATGTCAAGCCTAGGATAAGGTTCTTCGCGTTGCTTCGAATTAAGCCACATGCTCCACCGCTTGTGTGAGCCCCCGTCAATTCCTTTGAGTTTTAATCTTGCGACCGTACTCCCCCGGCGCACTAATCAATTTTTCTACGACCGAGAAAGCGTTCAACTCCCTCGACCAAGTGCGCATCGTTTACGGCGTGGACTACCGGGGTATCTAATCCCGTTTGATCCCCACGCTTTCGTGCCTCAGCGTCAGGTGCGGCCCAGCGGCCTGTCTGCACCATTGGCGTTCCGATAGATATCTACGCATTTCACCGCTCCACCTATCGTTCCGACCGCCTCTACCGACCTCAAGACTTGTGGTTCACCAAGCAGTTCCTCGGTTGAGCCGAGGGATTTCACAAGGTGCCTTCAAGTCCGCCTACGCACGCTTTAAGCCCAGTGATTCCGATTAACGCTCGAGCCCTCTGTATTACCGCGGCTGCTGGCACAGAGTTAGCCGGCTCTTCCTTTGGGTCTCCTCATGTTGTTGGCGGACCCTGACAGTGGTTTACACCCCGAAGGGCTTCATCCCACACGCGGCATTGCCCCGTCACGCTTTCGCGCATTGCGGAAGATTCGTTACTGCAGCCTCCCGTAGGAGTCCGAGCAGTGTCTCAGTCTCGATGCGGCGGTCTCACACCCGCTACCCGTCTTCGCCTTGGTGAGCCGTTACCTCACCAACTAGCTGATAGGAGATTCCCCACTCCAAAGGCGGCAAGCCTTTGGTCTCTCGACCACATCGGGTATTGATTCGGATTTCTCCGAGGTATCCCCGACCTCTGGGTATGTAGGAATCTATTCCTCGCCCTTTCGCCACTCCTGGATTGCTCCAGGCGTTCGACTTGCATGTTTTAGCCATGCCGCCAGCGTTCAATCTGAGCCAGGATCAAACTCTTCACTTGAATTCGTTGCTAGGCGGAGCAAGCTCCGCATTGGCTTCAAACTTGGAAGGTGACCCGGCAAACCGGATCCGTGTGGATCCGGCCGGTCTGCATCGCTCAACTGCGATGACTGGTGGGTAAACCCACCAGATTTTAAAACACGTCCCCACCTTACCGGTTTCACCCGGCACGATGAGGTCTGTTGAATTGACCAAATCTGGCTTATTCACGGAGGACGTGTTTGACCAGGCACTGTGATGCCTGGCTTCTGCCCCTTTTGGAGGGGACAGTCGACTCTCCATCATGGGCCGTGACCCAATCAAGAAAGCCTCACATCCTCGCGGCTATATCCAACTGTTCACTTGTCAAAGAGAGCCTGCCGTTCACCGCGAGGGCGAAATGCAGGGCCGAGCAGTTTAGCGAAACCCACGCCCCTGTCAATAGGCATTCCTGCACAGATTTGGATTGTGGACAACCTTTCGGTCTTCGGTCTTACCGCGGTTCTGGCCGCCGCAGGGATGCCGCAAATGCCTTTCTGAAAGGTATTTACGCTATTTCTGCCACGCAGGCTACCGACGGCGCCACCCAGGCCGCACCCGCCCCCTCCAACAGCCGCCGGGCTTCGTCCAGGGTGGCGCCGGTGGTTCGGATGTCATCGACAAGCAGCACACCGCAACCCTTCATGCGCGCCGCGGCGCGCGCACGCAGCACCATTCGACCTGCGCGCAGCAATCGTTCTCGCCGTCCCAGTCCCGCCTGCCGAGCGAATCCGCCCATGTGCAGTGCGCGCACATGCGGCAACTGCAGACGAGCGGCGACGCCGAGTGCAAGTTCGTTCGCATGGTCCGTGCCACGACGCAACCTGCGCCACGGTGATGTGGGAATGGGCACCACCACAACCCCGTCGCGCGTCAGTTGCAGTCGGTGATGCACCTCGTCGCCAAGCCGCCAGCCCAGTTGCGCGAGTGCCGCATGCCACGCGTGCTCCTTGGCGCGACGCACCAACCCATCCAACGGCGCTCGATAGGACCCGAGCCGGATGAACGCGTCGAAGCGTGGCCGTGCCTCGCATGCCGCACACCGTGGCCCCTGCCCCACTCGCATGACAACCGGCATGCAAGGGGCATGTGCGAGAGGCACGCCGCATCGCATGCACCACGCGGCGTCGCCTGCAAGCACGAGCGCCTCATCGACCGCGCGTCGGGCGTCGGGCAATCCACAACCAAGCAGCCCCCGCTCAAGCAGGCGCAGGGCATGCAATGGGGCCACGAACCCGGATCGTCGGAAGCTCGGCGGCATGGCAAAAGCATGACGAGCCCCGCGTGGGGCTCGTCGATTTGCTGCTGTTTTTCGCTGCTCTTTTCGCGAAACTCAGCTGGCCGCCATCTTGCGCAGCACGAACTGCAGGATGCCACCGTGGCGCAGGTATTCCACCTCGCCCGGCGTGTCCACACGGCACAGCACCTGGAAGGTCTTGCTGGAACCATCGGTGCGCGTGGCCTTCACCTGCAGCTGCTGACGCGGCTTCAGGTCGGCAGGCACCGTGATGTCGAAGGTCTCGGTGCCATCCAGACCAAGCGACGCAGCCGTGTCGCCGGGCAGGTAGGTGCACGGCAGCACGCCCATGCCCACCAGGTTCGAGCGATGGATGCGCTCGAAGCTCTCTGCGATCACGCACTTCACGCCGAGCAGCATGGCGCCCTTGGCCGCCCAGTCGCGGCTGCTGCCCATGCCGTAGTCCTTGCCCGCCAGCACCACCAGCGGCGTGCCGGCTCGCTTGTAGCTCTCGGCCGCGTCGAAGATGAACTTCTCCTTGCCGCCGTCGGTGAAGTCGCGCGTCCAGCCACCCGTCTTCTCCGGCGTCATCTTGTTGCGGATGCGCGTGTTGGCGAAGGTACCGCGCGTCATCACACGATCGTTGCCGCGACGACTTCCGTAGCTGTTGAACATGGCCACCGCGACGCCGTGCTCCTGCAGATAGCGCCCGGCGGGCGACTCGGTCTTGATGTTGCCTGCGGGCGAAATGTGATCGGTGGTCACGCTGTCACCCAGCGACGCCAGACAGCGCGCGCCGTGGATGGAAGCGATCGTGCCGGGCTGCTTGCCCATGCCGTCGAAGTACGGCGGATTCTGGATGTAGGTGCTCTTGGCATTCCATGCGTACATCTCGCTGGCCTCGGTCTTGATGGCCTTCCATGCACCGCTGCCATCGAACACCTCGGCGTACTCCTTCTCGAACTGCGCGCGCGTCACGTTCTTCGCCACCGCGGCATCCACCTCGGCCTGCGTGGGCCAGATGTCCTTCAGGTACACGGGCTTGCCGTCCTTGCCGGTGCCGAGTGCGTCCTTGGTCAGGTCGATGTCCACCGTGCCCGCGATGGCGTAGGCGACGACCAGTGGCGGACTGGCCAGGTAGTTGGCCTTCACGTCCTGATGCACGCGCGCCTCGAAGTTGCGATTGCCACTGAGCACGCTGGCCACCACCAGATCGCCATCCTTGATGGCCTTGCCCACATGATCGGGCAACGGACCACTGTTGCCGATGCAGGTGGTGCAGCCGTAACCGACCACATGGAAGCCCAACTCCTCGAGCGGCTTCAGCAGCCCGCCCTGCGTCAGGTAGTCGGTGACCACCTTGCTGCCGGGTGCCAGACTGGTCTTCACCCAGGGCTTGCGAACAAGGCCCTTGGCTCGCGCCTTCTCGGCAAGCAGGCCCGCACCGATCATCACGTTGGGGTTGCTGGTGTTGGTGCAGCTGGTGATGGCGGCGATCACCACCGCGCCGTGCTTCAGGTGGTACTCGTTGCCGTGCTCGTCACGCACCGCCACCGCGTGGGGTTCGGTCATCACCGACACGGCCATCTCGCCATTGCCGCCCGCCGCTGCGCCCACGGGCACCTTCGCGCCGGCGGTGCTCTTCTCCAGGAACTTCGGCAGCTCCTTGTTCCAGCCGGCCTTCATGGCGGACAGCGCCACGCGATCCTGCGGACGCGCAGGACCAGCGAGTGCGGGCTCGATGGTGGACAGATCCAGTTCCAGCACCGCCGTGTAGCGGATGTCGGCCTTGTCATCGCGCCACAGCATGTTGGCCTTGCAGTACGCCTCCACGGTCTTGATCTGACCTTCGCTGCGACCCGACAGGCGCATGTAGGTGAGCGTGTGCTCATCCACCGGGAAGAAGCCGATGGTGGCGCCGTACTCGGGCGCCATGTTCGCGATGGTGGCGCGGTTGGCCAGGCTCATGGTGGCCAGACCCGGGCCGAAGAACTCCACGAACTTGTTCACCACGCCGAACTTGCGCAGCATCTCCGTGACGCGCAGCACCAGGTCGGTGGCGTTGGTGCCTTCGGGCAGGCTGCCCGTCATCTTCACGCCAACAACCTCGGGAATCAGCATGCTGATCGGCTGGCCCAGCATCACGGCCTCGGCCTCGATGCCACCCACGCCCCAGCCCACCACGCCGAGTCCATTGATCATGGTGGTGTGACTGTCGGTGCCCACGCAGCTGTCGGGGAAAAGCACACCGTCGCGCTCCCACACCACCTTGGCCAGATACTCCAGGTTCACCTGATGCACGATGCCCGTGGCAGGCGGCACCACGCTGAAGTTGCGGAAGGCCTTCTGGCCCCACTTCAGGAACTCGTAGCGCTCCTTGTTGCGCTCGAACTCGAGCTCGCCGTTGATGCGCAGCGCCGCGCCGCTGCCGAAGGCGTCCACCTGCACGCTGTGGTCGATCACCAGGTCGCACTGCACGAGCGGGTTCACGCGCTTGGGGTCGCCGCCGAGGCGCTTCATCGCGTCGCGCATCGCGGCCAGGTCGACCACGCACGGCACGCCGGTGAAGTCCTGCAGCACCACGCGGCCGGGCATGAACGGGATCTCGTCCTCGCCCACCTTGGCGGGGTCGTACTTGCAGATCTTCTCCACGTGCTCCTTCGTCACGATGCGGCCGTCGCAGTTGCGCAGGCACGCCTCCAGCAGCACCCGAATCGAGTACGGCAGGCGCTCGATGGCGCCGAACTTCTTCAGCGCCGCAAGGCTGTAGTAGGTGCGATCACCCGCAGGGGTCTGCAAGGTGGCCAATGCGCCGAAGAGGTCGTGATTCGCCATAGATCGGGCATTCTAGGAAGCCTTGGCGAAGCGCTTGGCGGCCAGAAACCCGATGGGCAGCGAGGTGGCCCCGTCACAGGCCAGATCCGCCAGCACCCGCCCCATGACCGGCATGAACTTGAATCCATGCCCGCTGAAGCCGCAGGCCACGAAGGTGCGCGCGCAGCCCGGCATGCGGTCGACCACGAAGTGCTGGTCCGGACTCATGGTGTACAGGCAGGTGGTGCCGGTCAGCGCGCGATCGGCGGCGCACGGCACGAACTCGGCGGCGGCCAGTCGTATCGACTCCAGCTCCTCCGATGTGGGCGGCTGCCTCGGCTGATCCGGATCGCAGGGCGTGCCGTCGCCATGCGTGGCCACCTTCACGCCCTGCGGCGCATCCTGATCGTCCGCCGTGGGAATGCCATACAGGCCACTCGACCCGGGTCGGTCGATGTACCACGCAGGCATGCGCGGCGACGCACAGGCTCCGGGCAAGGCGGGCTTCAGCCATGCGATGGCCACCCGAAGGGGCTGCAGGCGAACGCCCAATTCGCGCGCCAGCGACGGCGTCCACGCGCCCGCGGCGATCACGAGCGAGTCAGCCTCGTAGGTGGCCCGATCGGTGGTCACACGAACGCCACTCGGAGTATCGCTCCAGGCCGTTGCACGCTCGTTTTCGTGCACCTCGGCGCCCAGTGAACGCGCCAAGGCCGTCGCGGCCAGCACAGCGCGCTCCGGCCGCACGAATCCTGCACCCGGCTCGAACAGCGCCCCCCAACCATCGGGCAGATGAAATTCCTGCACCCGGCTCGAACAGCGCCCCCCAACCATCGGGCAGATGAAATTGCGGGAAGCGTCGCATGGCTTCGGGTGCGGTCCACAGTTCGCAGGGCACTCCATGCGTGGCCCCACTCGTCAATGATCGACTCACCACCTCGCTCTGCGGTCCGCCGGCGTAAAGCACGCCCGGGCGATGCACCAGTTGCTGGCCCGCATCACGCTCAAGCCGCTCCCATCCCTCGCGGCATGCAAGCAGCAGCGGCACGTACTCGGCCGCCTCGAAGTAGCACTCGCGAATGATGCGGCTGCCGCCGTGCGAACTGCCCAGACCATGACCGATC
>RFQW01000571.1 GCA_009924765.1 Planctomycetota bacterium
TTCACGACCGAGGATGGTCGCACCATCCAGATTCCACCCACGCTGCTGATCTCTGGCATCGGCATCGTGGAAGACACGGAGCGCTGCGTGACGATGGACGCCAAGCGCGCCGGCAACACGCTGGTTCTGGTGGGCACCACGCACGGACGCATGGGTGGCTCGCACCGCTGCATGCTTGCGCCCATGCCTGGCGTGGACACCACGCTGCCTCAGGTGGACCTGAAGGTGGGACCCATCGCGGCGAGGGCCGTTGCGACATGCATTGCGCGCGGACTTGTGGCCAGTGCACACGACTGCAGCGAGGGTGGCGTGCTGGTGGCGGCCGCCGAGATGGCCTTTGGCGGCGGTTTGGGACTGAAGCTGGATCTGCACGCCATGCCGTGCGCCTCGGCGTTGCCTGCTGAAGTGCGCGCCTTCTGCGAAGACCCATCGCGCTACCTGCTGGAGGTTGCGCCGGAAAACCTGACCGCCGTGCAGCAAGCGCTTGGATCGTTGCCGCACGCGGTGATCGGTCGCTTTGACGACAGCGGCACACTGTCGGTGGGTGGTGAAATGGTGCCGGTGGATGCATTGCGCTGCGCGCCGCATGGAACAGCGGCGGGGAGGGTTGGTGACATGAACGCGAAACCGAAGGCACTCATCATCACGGCCCCCGGAATCAACTGCGATCTGGAGTTGTCGCAGGCCTTTGCGGCGGCCGGTGCACAGCCAGAGTCGGTGCTGCTGAACGCACTGCGCCGAGATCCCTCCCGCGTGGACGACTTCGACCTGATCGGTCTGCCGGGTGGTTTCAGTTTCGGCGACGACATCGCGGCCGGCCGCGTGATGGCCGCGTTGATGCGACGCGAGGTGTACCCGGCGCTCGCGGCGGCGATCGCCCGCGGCGTGCCGATGATCTGCCCGTGCAACGGATTCCAGATCGCGGTGCAGGCTGGGCTGTTGCCGGGGCCGACATCGGGCGCGTGGCCCGCCGAGGCGCAGAAGCCGGTCGTGGCGCTTGCCAACAACCAGTCGGGTCGGTTCAACGACATCTGGACGGGCGTGACCGTTCCCGCGAACACGCGCTGCGTGTGGACCCGAGGAATTTCACTGGACGCGCACACCGACCTGATGCCGAGCGCGCATGGCGAGGGTCGCTTCGTGACCGACGCCACGACGCTTGCGCACCTGGATCGCAATGGCCAGATCGCGCTGCGCTACGCCGCAAATGAGAACTTCAATGGAAGCATGGATGCCGTGGCCGGCATCTGTGATGCATCGGGTCTGGTGTTCGGCCTGATGCCGCACCCCGAGCGATTCACGCGCTGGACGCAGCACCCGTGGTGGACGCGGCTGTCGGCGGAACAGCGCCGCGGGGAGCCACTGGG
>RFQW01000572.1 GCA_009924765.1 Planctomycetota bacterium
AGGAGAAGGTGGACGCCGCCATCGCGCGCGTGCTGAATCTGCCCAACCTGTCGCCCGAGCAGCTGCAGGGCATCGGCACGCTGGCCGACACCTATCGCGATCGCAGCGACGCGCTGGTGAATCACTCCATCCTGCAGGCCGATCGCAACGACTCCGCCATGGCCGGCCTGATGGATGGCGGCCCCTCGGACGTACCACCCGATCAGGCCCGCATGAACCAGAAGGTGAAGGCGATGGAAGCCACCGATCGCGCGCGCAACGACGCCGCCTACGACCGCGAGGAGCTGAACGCCCGCGCGCTTCGACAGCTGCGCGCCACGCTGACGCCGCAGCAGGCACAGGCCGCCAAACTGAATTAGGCTTGCCGCATGCCCAAGCCCGACCTGCTCGAGTTCTTCGATTCGCCCAGTGACGATGCGTTCGTGATCGAGCACATCAGCGAGGAGTTCACCAGCGTGTGCCCGAAGACCGGTCACCCCGACTTCGGCAACGTGACGCTGCGCTACGCCCCCGCCGCCGTGTGCGTGGAGCTGAAGAGCCTGAAGATGTACTACCAGAGCTTCCGCAACGAGGGCATCTTCTACGAGGCGGTCACCAACACCATCCGTGACCATCTGGCCGCAAGCATGAGCCCGCGCTGGCTGCAGATCATCACCGACTGGAAGGGCCGCGGCGGCATCAAGAGCCGCATCATCGCGCAGTACGGCGAGGTGCCTGCGGCGTGGGCGCGCGGGTGAGCCTGCTGGCCGACAGCATGCTGCACACGCTGCAGCCCTTCGCGCTGCAGTTCGGCAACGGCTTCGGCGTGCGCTGGTACGGCATCAGCTACGCGGCGGGATTCCTGGTGGCGTGGCTGATCATGCGCTGGATGAGCCTGACCCGCCGCACGCCGCTGAGCGTGGATCAGGTGGGCGACTTCCTCACGTGGCTGATCGGCGGCGTGCTGATCGGTGGGCGCGTGGGGCATGTGCTGTTCTACGACCAGCATCTGCTGTGGCAGTTCACCGGCGAGTTTCCGTTCTGGGGACTGCTGTTCATCCACAAGGGCGGCATGAGCAGTCACGGCGGCATCCTGGGCGTGCTGATCGCGTGCTTCTGGTGGGCGCGTCGCAACGCGGTGCCGGTGGGGCATGTGACGGATCTGGCAAGTTTCAGCTCGTGCCCGGGCCTTGGCTTTGGTCGCCTGGCCAACTGGGTGAATGGCGAACTGTGGGGCAAGCCGCTGCCTGATGACATGCAGGCCAGCGCACCGTGGTGGAGCGTGAAGTACCCCGAGCAGATGCTGCGGCAGAGTTTCGATCACACCGCCGAACTGCAGGCGATCGCGAAGGCCGTGCCCGCAACAAGCGAGGCCGTGGTGC
>RFQW01000573.1 GCA_009924765.1 Planctomycetota bacterium
CGATGGCGACCGCTTCTGGTACCAGAACGGACAGTTCCCCAAGCAGCAGCTCGAGACAATCGAGGCCACGCGCCTGTCGGACATCCTGATGCGCACCACGGGCGTGACGGGACTGCAGCCCAACATGTTCTTCACGAGGGCCGCCACGGGATCCTGAACCGATCGTTCGCGCCGGTGCTAGATTGGCCGCATGCTCACGCGTGGTCTGCTGCTGAAGGTGATGCTGAGTGCGTTGGCGGTGGCCGCGGCGTGCGGCGTGGCCGCGCTGTTTCTGGCCGACACCGCCGAGGCCGCGCGGCTGGCGGGATCGGCCATCGTGATCGTGCTGGCCTGCGCCGCGCTGCTGAAGGTGGGTGAGGCGGACGCCGGACGCGGGGCCTCACCACTGCATGTGGTGTTCATCTCGTATGTCGGCCTGTCGGTGCTGCTGGCGCTTTTCCTGATCTGGGCCGGCAACGCCACTTCACCACGCTTCACGCGCTTCGCCATGGGGTGGTATGGAATGGGCATCGCGTCACTGGCCGTGGCGTGGGTGCCGCTGACGCGCCGCACGAGGCGCATGGACGACAGCATGCGAATCGCCGAGCGCATCGCGCTGTGGGGCGCAGCGGTCACCTTCGTGATCGGCCTGGTGCTCGATGTGGCGATCAACGGCGCGACGGGCGGCAACCGTCAGCTGTTTCCGTATGTGGTGGTTCTGATCGGTGATGCGAGCGCGCTGGTGGCCGGCTGCTGCGCGGTGGCGCTGCGATCGCAGGGCCGCGGCGGCGCAGCCTCCGCGAGCGAACGCGTGCTTGGCGCGGTCGGCTTGGTGGCGACCGGACTCTCGGCGCTTGGATGGATCGCCGTGGCGATGCTCGCCATCGATCCATTCACCATGAACATCCAGGGTGTTCCACCTGCATGGCTCGTGTCGGGGGCCACCGCCTGTTTCACCGTGGGGCTTTCCATCGCGTTGTGGTGCCTGCTGGGTCTGGCGCCGCTGACGGGCACGGCCGCGTATCTGCGCCACACCGCCACCATCTGCACAGCCGTGATGGGCGCGCTGATCACCGGCCTGATCAACGAGGCAGTGGACACGGGCCGCGATGACTCCATGCTGTGGCGCGTCACATATGCGCTGCTCATCCTGGATGTGTGCACACTGCTGGCTGCGGGCGTGCTGCTGCGAATGGGTCGCGTGCGCCGCATGTCGGGCGCCGACGTGCCGGCCGTGACGGGCGCAAGCCTGAAGTGTCCGCGATGCCATCATGCGCACCCAGCCACCATCGGCGAGAGCGTGTGCAAGGGATGCAGCCTGGTGATCCGCCTGGATTTCCGCGACGACCTGTGCCCCGGCTGCGGCTACGACATGCG
>RFQW01000574.1 GCA_009924765.1 Planctomycetota bacterium
GTCCAGGTGACGCCGCCAACCGAGCTGCTGAAGCCCGAGCTGTACACGCCGTCGGTGATCGAGTTGAAGTCTTCCGTCACAACGGTCAGCGCCTGATACGCCGTGTAGGCATCCCAGACATTCTGCTGCGAGAAGGAGATGATGGCGGCCGAGGCGCTGCATGAAAGCGCGGCAATGCCAAACGCTGCACAAGCGAGGGTGCGGGTCTGCATGTTGGGAACTCCGGCGGAAAGGGAACAGGGGGAACGAGAAGAGAACGCGAACAACGTTTCGTTGGACACTCCGGTCGCCTGAACATCGGGGGGAACGGAACTGGCTGGCCGAAGGGGAACGCCAACGAGAACGTCCCAAAGGTAGGTCGGCCGTCGAGGCTTGGCAAGGCCACCTTTGGGCGAAGATTTCCTGGCCAGGGTTGCCGCCGGGGCCTTTGGGGCGGCCGACGGGCCGCCGGCCGTCAGAACCCGTCCATCTTGGCCTGGTGTGAGGCGCCAGCGGCCATTTGGCGGATTGTTCTTGATCGCGATGCAGGCATGGTTTAGGTTGGCCGACCGCTCACAGTGGTCGTGGGCGGCATTCGTTCACCGGCGCCCCTTCAGCGGGGCCCCAAGAGAAGTTCAGAGAGAAGTTGTCATGCAGTGTCGTCCTCTCGGTCTCGCCGTCTGCAGTCTGCTCGCACTCACCGGAAACGCCCTCGCGCAGGGTGGCTTTGTGCATGCATGGGGCGATTCCGACGTGGGTCTGCCGCCAGCCAGCACTGGCTACGTGAGCAATGTGGTTGGTGGTGGCAGCTTCGCGGCGGTGCTTCGCATCAGCGACGACCCGGCGCGCGGCGGCACCGTGTTCGCGGGCACCGTGTTCGCGTGGGGCCGCAACAAGGACGGCGAGTGCAACGTTCCCGCAGATCTGGATCAGGTGGCGCAGGTGTCGTGTGGCTACTTCCACACGGTGGCGCTGCGAACCGACGGCACGCTTCGCATCTGGGGTCGCAACGACTTTGGGCAGTGCTTCATTCCATCGGATCTGCCCGCGGTGGGTCAGGTTGCCTGCGGTGAACGCCACAATCTGGCACTGCTGCTGAACAGCACCGTGCGCGCGTGGGGATGGAACGGAAGCGGTCAGTGCGATGTGCCGCAGGGCTTGAGCGCGGTGGGGCGCGTGGCCAGCGGACCATCCGCGCGCACCAGCGCCGCCATCAAGCAGGATGGCTCGCTTGTGGTGTGGGGCGACGACCTCGATGGACAGTGCACGCTGCCTGCCAACCTGGGCGCGGTCACGCAGGTGTCTGCCGGCGATCGGCACATGCTGGCGCTGCGTCGTGATGGCGCAATGCTTGGCGTGGGATCGGTGGTG
>RFQW01000575.1 GCA_009924765.1 Planctomycetota bacterium
GTTCACGATCGATGAACGGCACGCGCCACACCTGCTCGAGCGCGGCACCGCGACGCAGCGCGATGGCCGTGGGTTCCGCCAGCAGCACGCTGCCGGCGGGCCGTTCGATTTCGGCCTTGATGGTTTGCCGCGCCAGCATGCCGGGCAATGTGCGGGCGCTCGACTCCATGGTTCCGATGCGCGCGCGCGCCGGCTGCGGTTCGCCCTGCACCAGCGTGTCGATGCCTTCGCGCAGACCCGGCGCGGCCTGCACGGCCGCAGCGGAACGCGCGATGGACTGCAGGCGATCGCGCTGCGCCGGTGTGGCCGCAAGCATGCCGGCCTGTCGCAGCGAATCGAGCAGTGCCGCAGGATCCTGCGTTGCGGAGGCGAGTCGCTGCACGGCGACATCGAAGCCCGCTGAGCGTCCGGCGTCGCACGATGCGAGCCGCATCAATGCCAGCGTGCCCGCATTCACCTGCCAGCCGCCATCCACGGCCACCATCGACGCGGCGAGCGGGCCATCCTGCCACACATCGATCCAGGATTGCACCGCTTCAGGCATGTGCTGGCGGAGCGCCGCCTGATCGCCCTGGCACAGTAGCACGGCTGCACGCTGCGCCGGCGTGCGCGCCATGGTTCGAGCGAAGCCGATCAGCGCGCTTGCGTCGGCTTCGGGCAGCGCGGCGAGCAGCGTTCGTTCAAGCAGTCGCGCCAGCAGCTCGCCGCGAATCTGCTGACTTTCCGCATCGGTGCGGCCGCGAAGGGCTGCGTCGGCCGCGGTGGCCCCGTCGATCATCAGCGCGCCACGACGCCACGCGCGGCCAAGTTCGACCAGCGCCAGACCACGTCGCGGATCGGATGGATCCACTGCGAGACGCTGGCGCAGCAACTGCTCGCCCTCGTCCGCAGGCATGGCCAGCGACAGTCGCGAGCCCCCCGCGACGGCCAGCTGTCCGTCCTGCAGCGCGGTGTTGCCGCCGCCCTCGATCGCGAGTTCACCCAGCGCACCACCCGTGGCGGGATCGAGGATGAGCACGCGATCCTGCAACGGCACCGCCAGCGCAGGCGCCCCCGATGCCAGCGTGCCGAGCGAAACCTCTCCGCGGATCGCCGACACCTTGCCGGAGAGGCGCTCGGAAAGGCGCCACACGACACGGGATGGATTCTGCCTGTCGATGACCACCACATCGTCGCCGATCGCGTACAGGCGCTCCGCATCGAGCAGCAGCGTGCGTGCCGCACCGATGCTCGTGCCAACCCCGATGGCCTGCGTCCACAGCGTGTGGCCATCCGTCGCATCCAGCGCCACCAGCGTGATGGAGTCGGGCGCGATCCAGGCGATCATGTCGGCATCGGCCACGGGCGAAG
>RFQW01000576.1 GCA_009924765.1 Planctomycetota bacterium
TCCACAGCCGGAGCGGAGCGAGTCCGCCGGCGGGTCAACGCTCAGTGGTCTGAAGTTGGTTTTGACCTCGAGGCGCCCTCGTGGGGGCCATTCAGCTATTCGGGATCGCGGAGACATGCTCCGGTCCCATGAGATCGCGTACGGGAGGATCGGTGCCCATTCACACTCACGGGATCTGGCCGTTGAGGTCGTGTCCCATAAAACCAGGCGAGCTACCGAGCCCCGTGTCTCACCCCGAGGTCCCGTCATCACTCAGTCGTCAGGCCGCGATTGGTTCGCGGCTCTTGTACGGTTCGTCCTTTCGTTGAAGGGTCCACATCAGGACCAGGATCTTGCGGGCAATGGCCACGGCGGCGGCCTTCTTGCCGGCGGTCTTGGCGATCCGCAGCCAGGTCTTCTTGAAGCCGGCGTCGCAGCGGATGGCCGTCCAGGCGGCCTGCTGCAAGACCCAGCGAAGGTCGGGAGCCCCGGTCTTCGAGATGTGGCCCAGCCGGCTGGAGTTGCCGGAGGCGTAGACCGTCGGGGCAAGTCCGGCGTAGCGGCCGATCGCCTTGGAGTCTGCGAAGCGACTGAAGTCGCCGATCTCAGCGATCACGGTGGCCGAGGTCACGAGCCCGACTCCAGGAACAGACTCAAGGATCGTTCGGAGGCGGGAGAACTCCGGGGCACGCATCAACTCGCTGAGTCGGCGCTCGCTCTGGGCCCGATCCTGCTCGATCTCGATGAGTCTCCGCTGGTGCTGCCAGAGCATCGTGACGTCGTCGGCCGAGAACCGCTCGACGCCGGCCAGCAGGTAGCGCTGCAACGCCGCGGCGTCGAGGCGAACCGGTCCCGGGAAGTTCAGCCTGTTGAGGGTGGACTTCACATGATGCAGCACCTTGGCGTGCTGCCTGGTGAGGCCATTGCGATGTCGGGTCCAGTTGCGGAGCAACTGGACGTTCTCCGGGGGCGCCCAGGCCAGCGGCAGCCTGCCATCGGCCAGCAAGAGCGCCACGTTCAATGCATCCTCCCGGTCCGTCTTGATCCGGCGGCCGGCCAGAGCCCGGGCGCCTCGGGCGTCGCAGAGCACGAGCTGTCCGGCCAGCGGCTCGAGCTCCGTCCACAGCCAGCGGTAGAAGCCGACCGTCTCGATCGCGACCGCGCTTGGCTGCGGCAGCGAGGCGAAGAACGATCGGATCTGGTCCCGGCACTTGCAGGCGAGCTTCACGTACGACACCTCACGGTCCCTCCCGCGAAGTACGCACGCGGTCAGCGTATCCTTGTGAAGGTCGATGCCAACGAAACAGGCCGCGTCAGGTCGAGCGATCATCGTGAACTCCATGTCAGGGGGAAACGGTCCCGTCAACACAC
>RFQW01000577.1 GCA_009924765.1 Planctomycetota bacterium
GGAACTGCAGCAGCTCGCGACCGCGGCCGAAGCCGACGCACAGCGGCTGGAGCAGGATGCCATCGCGGCCGAGCGCGATCTGGAGCGACATCGCAGCATCGCCGAGGAGCAATCGAAGCGCGTGCAGGAGCGATCCGAGGCGTGCGAGCGACTTCGTCAGGCCGTGGAAACCGCCGAGCGCGCGCTGCATCTGGAACTTGAAACCCATCAGGCCGAAGCCGTCGCTGCCGAAGCGTCGCACAGCGCACAGGAACTCGCCGCACGCCGCCAGGCGCTGGTGGATCAGGCGCAGGCTGCCGCCGAGGATCTGCGTCGTCGTCGTGCCGCGGCCGAGGCGGAGCGCGATCGCCTTGCCGCCCGCGAGGCGCAGGCCACCGTGCGTCGCCAGACCGTCGATCACGAACTTGGCGCGCGCGTGCAGCAGGCTCGTGCGCTCGAGACCGAGGCGCGCGAGCGCTCTGACAAGCTTCGCAAGGAGCTTGATTCGCTGCAGCAGGGCGACAAGGTTCGTCGTGACCGCGGCGTGGCCTGACCGATCACCGCGCCGAAACTGGCTATCTTGCGCGGCATGAGCCTCCTCAAGAGCCGCAAGGGCCTGCTTGGTCAATTCGTCCTGTTTGGGGTGCTTCCCGCCGTCTCGGTGGTGGCTCTGGTCATCGGCATCAACGGCATCCGCACCTTCCGCATGCTGGACCGATCCGCGCAGGAGACCGCCATCGCGGAGGCCAGCGCCATCTCGGGCGAGATCGAGGCATGGAACGTGGAAGCCACCGCCATCGTGAACGTGCTCAGTCGCGCCACCGAATACGGCCTGTTCGGCAACCGTGCCGACAGCCTGAAGTTGATGCGGCAGGTGCTGGAGGCGTATCCGGATCTCGAGGCGTGCTACTTCATGTACGAGCCCAATGCCGACGGCAACGATGCCGCGGCGCTGGCGGCCCAGCGTCGCGGTCTGGCAGGCGCGCTTCCGGCCGCCGCGCTGGACGCCAACGGTCGATTCGCGCCCTACCTGTATCGCGACAACGCCCATGGTCGTGAAATCGCGTTGAAGCCCAGCGTCGATGACGACAAGAACCAGTACTACCAGGGGCCCAAGCAGCGATTCGCCCGCGCGCGTTCCCGCGACATTGAACTGACCGAGCCCTACAGCTACGAGGGTGTCTTCATGACCGAATGCACGCAGGCGCTTGTGGTGGACGGTCGCTTCGCCGGCATCATCGGCATCGATCGTGGCCTCGACCTGCTCGTGAAGCGCATCCAGGCCATCGCCACGCGCGACGGTCTGAACATCATGCTGCTCACCGCCAAGGGCAAGTTCATCGCCGCGGCGATCGGCGAGCCGGATGCGG
>RFQW01000578.1 GCA_009924765.1 Planctomycetota bacterium
GCGTTTGGCGCCAGTTTCCACACGATGCCGCGCTGCAGCGCCGCCGCACCATCGAGCAGTTCACCACTCACGAACATGCTGCGTGTGTTGCCCGCACCGATGCGTGCATCGAGCACTGCGCCGCTGATCGCGGGTGACAGGCCGATGGCGTGGGTTGGATAGCCGAAGCGCGCCTCGGTTGATGCGACGGTGAGATCGCACCCGACCGCGATGGCACAACCACCCGCAAGCGCCGGGCCCTGCACCACCGACACGCTCACGGCCGGCAGCGCGCGCAACCTGCGCACGCATCCGGCGAGTCGCTTCAGGAACGAGGCAAGCAGCGGCTGCGCCGGATCCGGATCATCGGCAAGCAGTCCAAGATCGAAGCCCGCGCAGAAGGCGCTGCCTTCACCCTGCAGCAGCACCACGCGCACTGCCGATGTGGGCGGTGCCTCGTGCAACGGATGAAAGCGCGATGCGGCGGTGGCGGCCTCCAGTTGCAGGATCGCGGCCTCGAGGCCGTCGAACATGGGCGGACCCATGGTGTTGCGGCGCGCCGGATCGGCGAGCGTGATGGTGGCCAGACCCGCAAGGTCACCGGTGTGCAGCAGCAGTCGAACCGGCCCGAAGCGGTGTTCTTCACCTGCGTTGTTCATCGACCAACGCCTGGCGTGCCCGGAATGTCGCCGGCGGCCCAGATGACCGGATTGTGATGCTCGAATCCAAGCACCGTCACGCTGCCCGCGCGAATGGCGAAGCTGCGGCCGCGCGAGGCCGGCAGCTGCAGCCACGAGGCGATGATGAAGCGCGAGAAGTGGCCATGCGAGAACAGCGCCACATTGCCGGGCACCGCCTCGATCTTCTTCAGCAGGCTGGTGGCGCGCGCGTGCACCTGGTCCATGGTCTCGCCGCCGGGGCAACCATCGCGCCACAGGTCCCAACCCGGATGCTTCGCCTGGATCTGCGGCGTGGTGATGCCTTCGTACTGGCCGTAGTCCCACTCCATCAACAGCGGTTCGGGCTGCACCTGCGACTCCAGACCACACAGGCGCGCCGTATCAAGCGCGCGGGAGAGCGGGCTGCTGAACACGCGCTCGAACTGCACGGTCTTCACCCATGGTCGCAGCGCCTCGGCGGCCGCGATGCCCGTGGGCGTGAGAGGGATGTCGGTGCGGCCGGTGTGGCGACCATTCACGCTCCACTCGGTCTGCGCGTGGCGGATGATCCACACCTGACGGGCGCCGCCGCCCGAAGCGACGGAGAATGCTGCGTCGACGGTCATGGCTTGGGTGCGGGTGCGGCCTGCACCGCGATGAACGGGTCGCGCAGATACACCAGCACCAGATTGTCGGCACCCGTGAGCGTGA
>RFQW01000579.1 GCA_009924765.1 Planctomycetota bacterium
GTCTTCCATCGCGTGATAGAAGATGCCGCTGTTGCCGCCCGGGGTCACCTTCCACTCCAGCTCCAGCTCGAAGCTGCCGTAGGTGTCCTTGGTCACCAGGTCGCCACCGGCCATGTGATCGTTGCCACCCTTCATGTGCACAAGGCAGCCGTCCTTCACCACCCAGCTCGACGGCACGGCATCGCCCTTGAAGCCGCGGAAGCTCTTCGCGACGTCGCCGCCGTCGAACAGCGTGATCCATCCGCCCGCTGCCGGAGCGGTGGCCGGCGCCGTCGAACAGCGTGACCCAGCCCTTGTCGGCGGCCGGCGCGCTGGCGGCAGCGGCGGCGGGCTTGGTGTCGGCGGTGCTGGTGGCGCCCTTGCAGGCAACCAGCGAGGCGGCGAGGACGGTGACGATGGCGATGGTGCGCTTCATGTGGCGCATGGTGACGCAGCGGCGTTGAGAGTGCAACTGGTCGCCGCACCAGCCGCGGGCACTTCGCCGCGACGAAACTGGAGCGGTCTGCGCATGCCGAGGCCTTCGTCCGCACACAGAACAGCCGCGATTCCGCGCGCAATCCATTGCGGAACGCGCCCAGCGCATTAGAGTCGCCAGACCGCTTGGAACGCGTGCTCCGTTGCACGCCCGCCACAGATTCCGCGGCGCTGCACTTCGGTCGTCCCTCGACCGGAGGGCTGTGCCATGGACCTGCGACGGATGGCTCCCTGCGCATCAGGCCCCCTCAC
This sequence comes from Planctomycetota bacterium, assembly GCA_009924765.1. GTDB lineage: Bacteria > Planctomycetota > Phycisphaerae > Phycisphaerales > SM1A02 > SYAC01. The sequence goes on from RFQW01000579.1 coordinate 727, forward strand.
CCTCACTGAAAGGACTCCCATGACACTCGCCTCTCCCTCACTGCGTCGCGGCGCCGCAACGGCGTGCCTTGCGGCTGCGTGCATCGGCGCCGCGGCCCACGCGGCAGTCGTGCCCATCACCAGCAACAGCAGTCTCAGCACCGAGAATCTGGGCACGTTCACCGGCACGCTGAACTACACGTTCCTGGGCGGCACCAGCGGCAACCTGGATGTGACGCTGACCAACACCACGCCGTCCGCGACGGGCGGCTACATCACGGCCTTCATGTTCCGTCCGCCGCCGGCGCTGGGCAGCTTCACCTCGCTGCTCACCGCCAGCGACTACGCATCCATGACCAACATTGCAGCGGGCGCCAGCGGCGCTCCGTTCCCGGGCACCTGGCTCGGTGGCGCGGGCACCGGCGGCAGTTGGCTCGCAGGCGGAAGCCCGACTGGTGCCGTGCCGGTCGGTGCGACCGGCCACTGGAGTTTCACCATCACCGGCGCCAACGCCAGCGCGCTCACCTCGGACTCCTTCGTGTCGGGCGGCTCGGTGACCGACTCCTACGCATTCATCGTGCGCTTCCGCGGCATGGACGACGGCGACTCGGACAAGGTTCCCGCGAACCAGCTGCCGAG
>RFQW01000580.1 GCA_009924765.1 Planctomycetota bacterium
CATGCGCGGTTCCACGTGCACGTCGCTGGCACGCGTGCGCAGCGCCGTCAGCAGGATCAGCCGGAACAGGCGCACGCTCTCGCGCGCGTCGTCCGCCCCCTCGCCACCCAGCGACGCAGCCTGATGCACCACCTGGCCACGCATGTCCACCAGCGAGATGTCGCGCGCCGCAAAGGCCTGATTCGGCGCCTCGTCGCAGATGCGCTGCAGGCGCGCCTCGGCATGTTCCTCGCCGCCTGGACACAACCTCGTTCAGGTCAACATCGATCGTGTTCGGGTTTGCCGGCGGCCGGCGGCTGGCCCCACCCGGCAACGCCACGCGCGGCGGCGCTGCACGCTTCGGCTCACGCGGGGCCTTCTCCAGCGGAATCGGCTCGAGCGGATCAGCGTCATCTGCCGCAGGTTCCTGCCGTTCCGAACCACCGCCGGGCCCCGGCTTTCGCAACGCCTCTTCCGGATCCACGAACCGAATCTCGAAGCGTCCGACACGCACCACATCGCCATGACGGAGCGACTGCAACGCCACGCGCTTGCCGTTGACCCCGGTTCCGTTGCGACTGCCAAGGTCCCGAACCTGCCACATCCCCTCGGGGGAGAGCTCAAACTGACAGTGCCGCCGCGACACGCCATCGGCGGGCAGCACGATGTCGCATTCCGGCAGACGACCCACCGTCAAGGAGGTCGCCAGATCCGTTCGAGAGTTCAGGTTCGCGCCACGGACCTCGAGAAACGGCATGCCGCAATGCTATTCGATCCAGGCATTGCCTCCGCGATCGCGATCAAAAACACCAAGGGCCCCGCTTGCGCGAGGCCCTTGGGAATTGACAAGTCAATGCGTGCGTGACTCAGTCGCCGTAGCCGCCGCCACGACCGCCGCGGAAACCACCGCCGCCGCCGCCGCCACGACCACCACGGAAACCACCGCCACCGCCGCCACCGCCGCCGCCGAAGCCGCCGGTCTTGGGCGGACGGGGCTGAGCCTCGTTCACCACGATGGCGCGGCCATCGAGCTGGCTGCCGTTCAGGCCGGCGATTGCCGCCTCACCGTGGGCCTTCTCGCCCATGGTCACGAAGCCGAAGCCGCGCGAGCGACCGGTGTCGCGATCGGTTCCGATGTACACCTCAGTCACGGGGCCAAAGGCCTCGAAAGCCGCCCGCAGGGCGTCGTCAGTCGTGCGAAAGTTCAAGTTGCCGACGTAGATCCGAAACATGTCCAGTTCGTCCTTCAGTATCAGTGCAGGCCAGCGCGGCCGCGTACGTGACGCAAGAGCGGATCTGAACGCCAGTTCCGAACCCGAGTCTGCGTAGAAGCATACCACAATCCGCCCGGGACC
>RFQW01000059.1 GCA_009924765.1 Planctomycetota bacterium
CGAGCTGCGCTGCATCGGCGCCACCACGCTGAACGAGTACCGCAAGCACATCGAGAAGGACCCGGCCTTCGAGCGCCGCTTCCAGCCGGTGTACGTGGGTGAACCAAGCGTGGAGGACACCATCGCCATCCTGCGCGGCCTGAAGGCGCGCTACGAGGCGCACCACGGCGTGCGCATCCAGGACGGCGCCATCGTGAGCGCCGCCACGCTGAGCCAGCGCTACATCGCCGACCGCTTCCTGCCGGACAAGGCCATCGACCTGCTGGACGAGGCCGCCAGTCGCCTGCGCATGGAGAACGACAGCGTGCCCGCCAGCATCGACGAGATCCGCCGCGAGGTGATGCGACTGGAGATCGAGCGCGAGGCACTGAAGCTGGAGAAGGACCCGGAGAGCAAGAAGCGCCTGGACGCGATCGAGAGCGAACTGGCCGGACTGCAGGAGCGCAACCGCAAACTGACCGCGCAGTGGGAAGTGGAGAAGAAGGATCTGGACGCCATCAAGGCCTGCAAGAAGGAGATGGACCACAAGCAGACCGAGCTGGATCAGGCGCAGCGCGCCGGCCAGCTGGAGAAGGCGGCGCGCATCCAGTACGGCGAGATGCGCGATCTGGAGACGCGCCTGAAGGCCGCCGAGGCCGCGCTTCACAAGCGCATCGCCAGCGGCACCGCGCTGGTGCACGAGGAAGTGGACAGCGAGCAGATCGCCATGGTGGTGGGCAAGTGGACCGGCATTCCGGTGAGCCGACTGATCGAGAGCGAGCGCGAAAAGCTGCTGCGCATGGAAGATCAGCTGCGTCACCGCGTGGTGGGTCAGGGCGAGGCGGTGACCGCGGTCAGCGAGGCCGTGCGCCGCAGTCGCGCAGGCCTTGGCGAGGCGCATCGACCGATCGGCAGCTTCCTGTTCATGGGACCGACCGGCGTGGGCAAGACCGAGCTGTGCAAGGCGCTGGCGGAGTTCCTGTTCGACACCGAGGATGCGATGGTGCGCATCGACATGAGCGAGTTCATGGAGCAGCACAGCGTGGCGCGACTCATCGGCGCGCCTCCGGGCTACGTGGGCTACGAGGAAGGCGGACGCCTGACCGAGGCCGTGCGTCGTCGCCCCTACGCGGTGGTGCTGTTCGACGAGATGGAGAAGGCGCACCCCGACGTGAGCAACGTGCTGCTGCAGGTGCTCGATGATGGCCGCCTGACCGATGGTCAGGGCCGCACGGTGGACTTCAGCAACACCATCATCGTGATGACCAGCAACATCGGCGCGCAGGCCATCCTGGAGATGACCGAGAAGGGCGAGCCCGAGGAGATGATCGGCGCCCATGTGCGCACGCTGCTGAAGAAGCACCTGCGCCCTGAGCTGCTGAACCGCATCGACGAGACGGTGGTGTTCCACCAGCTGGGTCGCAAGGATCTCGCGGGCATCGTGGAGATCCAGGTTGGCAGCCTGCGCAAGCGTCTGAAGGCGCGCGGGCTCGACCTGGAACTGACGCCCGCGGCCGTGCAGGCGCTGGCCGACGAGGGTTACGACCCCACCTTCGGAGCGCGTCCGCTGAAGCGCGTGATCCAGCAGCGGCTGGAGAACGCGATTGCGGGCAAGATTCTCGAAGGCGGCTACGCCGATGGCGACACCGTGCGCGTGGACTACGCGGGCAAGACGTTCAGTTTCGGCAAGGTGCAGGCGAAGGTTGCGGCGCGGTGAGAGTGTGACAGAATGGGGGCATGAGCACCCCCACCACCCGAACGCCCGCTGAAGCCTCGAACGGGTCGCACCGCGTTCCTGATGCATCTGGTCCTGATCGCGTTGTTCGTGGTGATGCTCCGCCAGACCGTTCGCGGCGCGCAGGATGGTGGTCCGATCGGCGTGTCCCTGACGCTGACGATCCTGAGCGGTCTGCTGATGCTGCTGTGGAACTTCGGCTACTTCGTGATCAATCCAGGCGACAGCCGCGCGGTGCTCTTCTTCGGCACCTACCGGGGCACGGTGCGCGACTCGGGCTTCCACTGGGTGAATCCCTTCTGCATCAAGCGTCGTGTCACGCTGCGCGCGCGCAGTCTGGAGACGGGCGCCGCACCCACACCCGAGGTGAAGAACCCGCAGACCGGCGCCGTGCTGGTGAAGGGCGGCTACTCCCGCGGTGCGCCGCTGAAGGTGAATGACCGCGACGGCAACCCCATCGAGATCGCCGCCGTGGTGGTGTGGAAGGTGGTCGACACGGCGAAGGCGCTGTTCTCGGTGGACGACTACGAGCGCTTCGTGGCCATCCAGTCGGAGAGCGCGTTGCGCAACCTGGCCAGCCAGTACCACTACGACCTGCCCGACGACCACGACGCGCCCAGCCTGCGCGGCAGCACCGATCTGGTGGGCCAGAAGCTGCGCGAGGAACTGCACCAGCGCCTGAGCGTGGCGGGCGTGGAGGTGGACGAGGCGCGCATCAGCAGCCTGGCCTACGCACCCGAGATCGCGGCCGTGATGCTGCGGCGCCAGCAGGCCACCGCGGTGATCGCCGCGCGCGCCAAGATCGTGGAGGGCGCGGTGGGCATGGTGGAGATGGCGCTGTCGCGGCTTGAGGAGAAGGGACTGATGAAGGCCAGCGAGCAGGAGCGCGCGCGCATGGTGAGCAACCTGCTGGTGGTGCTGTGCGGGGAGCAGAACGTGCAGCCGGTGGTGAGTGCGGGGTGATTGTGTTAGGCGCGGGTTACGAGGCCCGCGTGGGTCGCTACGAAGCTGTGTCGAGAATCATGTTGATGGCACACGGCTTCTGACAGGTCAATCTTTGAGCCTGACCCAATCACACCACCTTCTCTTTGAGAAGGACGCCTCCGCGTCATCACGCCGGCATCAAACGGCGTCACTTCGAGCCATTCTCGACCCATGACAGTGACATCAGGGCGCAGAAAGCCCGCAGTCGCTGAGAGTCGCCCACGGGAACCCGATTCGGAGCAGGATCCCTTCGCTCAAGCCCCTTCCGAGCCGGAACTTACTGATACCAACTCTTCGGAAGTACGATCGAACGCTTGTTGGACACGTTGTCGCGATCATGGGCGTGAGGAAAGTCGGTCCTTGAGGAGATCGTGCGCACCCGATCCCTTCTCAAAAATGTGGCTTCCATGCATGTTGGAATGCTGAACTTACCAACCCGCACCACTCGTTCGTTGTTGTTCGGATGAAGGTGAACACATACAAATCTTGATGCAAGACGCCCGAGTACCTCGTTCATCACTCTCCAGGCAAATGGTTCGGCGATCGATTCAAGGCCATGGAGCTCGATGACGATGATTCGGAATCGCCGCAAACCGTCATCTGAGACATTTGCCAACACCGGCCACTCGGCACCTTCGATGTCCATCTGCAGAATCAAGTCTCCTGCATCAGACGGCAGGCGATCCTTCATCCAGCGTTCAAGCGTCATGGTATCTGACTTGGTTTCTATTCCGATGAACTTTCGATCGAATGTCATATGCCTGGAGCCCTCTGGCGGCTCTTTCACCGACGCATCTGCCAAGAGTGAGGCGATACCCCGTCGCTCCAAATCAAGCTCAAATGTTGCAGACGCCGCAACGCCAGGCGATAGGCACGTGTGAATGCCTTCGAGGTCGTCAGGAATCAGGTAGCCCCCGTCACGCTCGGCACCTATGCGGATCAGCGGGATTCCCGCGTCCATCGGTCGCAAAAATGACATCACCTTCGCCACGGAACCGGCGGGAACTCGCCTTGAAACGTTGTAGCCAAGACCTCCAGCTACTCGTTGAAGAATCCAGCGAACTGGTTTGCCCATGTCCGAAGACTATCACTTATAGAGCCCAAAACGGCTCTCGGCAATTGCGCGTCGCTCGCAGTGATGCGAAGGATCCATGACCGCCGCGAATGCGCTGACGCTCAAGGATGAACTGAGTTCTGCATCGAAGCGAGCACCAGTCCACGCTCGCAGCGAGCGGTCTTGTTCGGTCGATTCAGGTACGCCACATTGGAGCCCTCCCGCCAATGCCGACCGCCAAGCTCCGTGGGATGCCAAAGATGAAGCGCACGGGCCGACCGAATGATGGACGTGCCACCAAGGCCAAGCTTCGCCATGCGGTGCGCGAGATCCTCGTCCTCGCCCCCCCAGCCCTCGAACATCTCGTCGTATCCATTCAGCCGCTCCATGTCGGATCGGTGCATTGAAAAGTGGCTGCTGCACCTGAACTTGCGGGGCGATCGCAGCCCAAAGCGGATCATCCAGGTGTTCTGGATGAATTTCCAGTGTGCACGATTGATCGGGCGGTCAGGCAAGGCGTTGTAGAGACGCTCGAGCTGATCAAGATTGGTGCTGCCGTCGATCACGCCCGCCGTCTCCTGCTCCGGCAGGTATTTCACGTAGGCGGAACAAACATGACCCGGACGCGCGGACCGCACATGCGCGGCGATCGCTCCGTCGAGAAGCGCGAAGTCGCAGTCGAGAAAGACCAGGTAGTCACCCGAAGCATGACGAATGCCGTTGTTGCGCGAAGCGGCTGCGCGAAAGCCGTTTCCTCTCGGCTGCCACGCGTGGATGATCCGGAACGGAAACTCGCCAGCCATTGCTTGAATCGCTTCGGTCGCTGCACGCGTCGACCCATCGTCCGCGATCACGACCTCCTGAAAGCAACGCTCCTGCCGTGCGAGGCAACGCAGGCAGGCTCGCAAATGGCCGATGCGCTCGTAGAAGGCGACGATGATGGAGACTGACTTCACGATCGACTCCTCAAACTGCGGCGAGCTATACCCTTCCACCGCTGCCAACGTCTGCGCAGCGAGGATGCGAGTCGTGGCCGGAAGTGGGGAATCGTGACCGCAACCACCGGCTGATTCGATGCCCCCAGCGCCTCGAGCCGCGCTGCAAGATGCGGAAAGAGCTGCCAGCGCTCAAGCACCAATCGACGCGCCTCGGTGATGGCGGGCAGTCTGCGCTCCCATTCCGCGCGACCTGCATTCGCGATCTCGCGTACGCGTTCGAGCGCCTCGCGGGGACGAGCAATGTCGATCTGAATGAACGAATCCCGCGGAAAGAAATCCGCCAGATTGGGCGCGCCGTGATAGATCGGACATGTCCAGGACAGGAAGCAGTCGGCCACCTTCTCGGTCCAGTAGTCGGTTGCGACCGTGTTTTCGATCGCCAGAGAGAAGTGGTACGGCGCAAGCCCGTCCCACTTGTCGTCGATGGGTCGCGCCGCACGCCCGAACAGGTCCACCATTCCGGGGGCTGATGACTGCAACCGCTGCAGGAACGCGAGCCGATCACGGTGCCCCGGCAGACTGCGCGCGTTTCCGCAGATCCACGACATCAGGTGCGTCTTCGCCGGCAGTGCCATCCCGCTGAGTTGATCGTATGAACGGTTCACATGCCATGCGACCGCTGGATGCGATCGTTCAAACGCCACACCCGATCGGGGACGATGACTGCTGAGGACCTTGGAGTAGACCTCCAGATCCATGTCCATCCAGTCCGTGAAGCCGGGCACGAAGGGTTCCTGCATGAGTGTCAGCAATCGATCGGAAGGGCATGCCACGGCCACATCCGTGTCGAAGCGGTTGTTGAGCGCAACGACGAAGTCGGCTGGCTCGGCGCCCGGACCGATCACGAATTCGAAGTCGTTCCAGCGTCCTGCGCCTCCAGGCGTCTGGCGGAGCAGATCCGGCTCCGACCAGTTCTTCACGATCCGGACCTTCATGATCGCATTTCTACCCGATCCGGCAGGTACCGGCATGCGTGACGCTTGGACAGTTCAGCGATTCAGCAACCGCTGATAGGTATCCATCACGGCCTTCGCCACATGATCCCATCCATGCTCCGCCACTGTGTTGCGAGCTGCCTGGCCAAGCGATACGCGTCGTTGCTGGTCCAGCAGTTCGCCAAGCCGCGATGCACACGCCTCCGTTGGGCGAATGGAGTCGGTGACGAAACCATTCACCCCATTCCGCACGATGTCCCGCACCCCCATCCGGTCGCTGATCACCACCGGCAACCCCGCGGCCATCGCCTCGAGCGTGGCCATGCTGAAGGTCTCGAAGCTGGCCGGCATCGCGAACACATCGGCGGCGGCGTGGAAGCGCGAAAGGCCGTCGCGGTGTGCGCCAGCGAAGGTGATCGCATCGGCACATCCGGCTTCGACGGCAATGCGTCGGAAACGCGACTCATCGCCCTTGCCCACCACCAGCACCTGCGCACGGCCTGCAGGGTGCCGTGACTTCAACAACCCCACCGCACGAATGATGGTCTCCAGTCCCTTGCTCTCGAAATTCATGCCCACGAACAGGATCACCATCGCGTCGGCAGGCAAGCCAAGGGCCGCACGCGTGGGCGCGCGAAGCGGCTGCAGCACCTCCGGCGCAAATGCCTCTAGGTGCACGCCTGGATGCACCACGCGCCATTCGCCAGGCAGCGCGCCGTATTCGCTCTGGAAGATCTGCTGCTGAAACGCCGACACCGGCATGTACACGCGGTTCGCTGCGCCGCGCAGCATGCCCTCGTCCAGCCGCATGCGAAGACGATCGGACCACCGCGGCTTTCGCTTCAGGATGTCCCGCGTCCAGAACGCATGCGGACACCAGTGCACGCTGAACACGTCCGCATCGGCCACGCGACTCTGCGCGTGCACCAGATCGAAGCCCATGCGCCGCGCCATGCGTGAGGCCATCCACGCGAACGCCGTTGGAATGAGTTGCCGCGGCACGCCCCACATGGGCACGCGATGAAAGGTGACCTCACGACACTCCGACTCCCACTTGCGCGAGAACACGTGCATGTCGAACTTGCCGGTGCGCGCGATGCGCTCGGTCACTTCGCGTGCGAAGATTTCACCGCCCCCCAGCGTGCCGTACTGCTGCGAGATGACGGCGATGCGGGGTCGCATGCCGACAGACTATCGAATGGGCATTACCTTCGGCAGCGAAAGCGCTCACCCCGCACGCAGACAACCCGTGATGGTGTCCAGATCCGCGTCCGTCAGCTCCGGATAGTTGCCGCAGTAGAACCCGTTGTGGTGCAGGAAGTCCGCGCCCGGCAGGTCGTACATCTGCTTCACGTACTTGCGATAGAAGGGTTGCAGCTGGATGTTGCCAGCGATCATCGGGCGGCTCTCGATGCCCGCGTCGATGAAGCGCTGCAGATAGTGCGCGCGAAGCTCGGGCGTCCGGCACACCACCGGAATGGCGAAGGTGGACAGCGTGTCGATGTGACCATGATCCAGCGCGATCAGGTCGCCGTTGGTCACGATCGCGCTCTCCACGCGCAGGAAGTTCTGTTCGCGCTGGCGGATGTTGGATTCCAGGAACTGCATCTGGTACTGCCCCAGAAACCCGGTGATCTCGGTGGGCCGCATGTTGAAGCCAAGGTCGTAGAACGCGTACTTGGCGTCGAATTCGGACTGCACACCGTGCCGCGTGCGCCACACCTGCTGTTGGGCGGGCGTGAGGTTGCGATCCCAGCCGTTGGCGCGCACGATGCGGAACATCTCCGCCAGCTCCTCGTCATCGGTGCACGCCATGCCGCCCTCGATGGTGGACATGTGGTGCGCCACGAAGAACGAGAAGGTGGACGCCACGCCGAAGTTGCCCGCCTTGCCGCCCGCAAGCGCGGTGCCCAGCGATTCGCAGTTGTCCTCGATGAGCAGGATGCCCCGTTCCGCGCAGAGGGTCTTCACGCGGTCGATGTCGCCGGTGAACCCCAGCGCGTTGGTGAGAAACAGCGCCTGCAGGTCGGTCTGCGCCAATCGCTGCTCGAGCGTGCTCGACATCACGTTCATGGTGCGCACATCGCAGTCGATGGCCACGGGGATCATGCCCATCTGGATGATGGGCATGGTGTTGGTGGACCATGTCAGCGCGGAGAAGCCCACGCGATCACCCTGCTTCAGCCGCCCCAGATTGCGCAGCGCCTGCAGCATGGCCAGATTGGCACTGCCGCCACTGTTGAACAGCACCGCATCGCGACGCCCCTGATACGCGGCGAACTTGCGCTCGAACCTGCCGCACTCCACATCCATGCTCAGCTTGCCCGCATGCAGGATGAAGTCGGCCAGCGCGCGCTTGGTCGCGTCCTCGTTCAGGAACGCGTTCTTCATCAGCG
>RFQW01000581.1 GCA_009924765.1 Planctomycetota bacterium
CCCATCATCACGTAGTGGAAGTGCGCCACCACGAAGTAGGTGTCGTGCAGGTGGACGTCGGTGCTCAGGGTCGCCAGGTGCAGGCCGGTGAGGCCGCCGATGGTGAACAGGAACAGGAACGCCAGCGCGTACCACATGGGCGTGGTCAGCGAGACCGAGCCCTTGTAGAGGGTGGCGATCCAGTTGAACACCTTCACGGCGCTGGGGATGGCCACGCTGAAGCTGATGGCGGAGAACAGCGTGTTCAGCAGGGCCGACTGGCCCGAGGTGAACATGTGGTGGCCCCACACGATGAAGCTGAACATGGCGATGGCGATCGAGCTGAACGCGATGAAGCGGTAGCCGAAGATCGACCGGTGGCTGTTGACCGCGATGATCTCGCTGATGATGCCCATGGCGGGCAGGATCATGATGTACACGGCCGGGTGGCTGTAGAACCAGAAGAAGTGCTGGTAAAGCACCGGGTCGCCGCCCATGGCCGGGTTGAAGATGCCGATGTTCACGGTGCGCTCCACGATCAGGAGGAGTAGCGTGATGCCCAGCACCGGCGTCGCCAGCACCTGGATGATGGCGGTGGCGTAGAGCGCCCAGAGGAACAGGGGCATGCGGAACCAGGTCATGCCCGGGGGACGCAGCTTGTGCACCGTGACCACGAAGTTCAGGCCCGTGAAGATGGAGCTGAAGCCGAGCACGAACGCGGCGGTCAGCACCGGGATCACGCCGCCCGCAGTGGTGGTGGTGGAGTACGGGGTGTAGAAGGTCCAGCCGGTGTCGAAGCCGCCCATCGCGAGCGACGCGATGCAGAGGATGGCGCCGGTGACCCAGAGGTAGTAGCTGAACAGGTTGAGGCGCGGGAAGGCCACGTCCTTGGCGCCGAGCATCACGGGCAGGATGATGTTGCCGAGCGCCGCGGGGATGCTCGGGATGATCACCAGGAACACCATGATGGCACCGTGGAGCGTGAACCACTGGTTGTAGGTGTTGGCGTCCTCGGTGATGGTGGGGCCGGGGGTGAGGAGCTCGGTGCGCACCAGCAGGGCGAAGATGCCGCCCAGCAGGAACGCACCCAGCACGCTCCACATGTACATCACGCCGATGCGCTTGTGGTCGAGGGTGAAGATCCACGAGAACAGCCCGCGCGTGTGCGTCAGGTAGTTGTCGCCCTCGGGGCGGGCCTCGATCGTGTCTCGGACGGGGCCGGAGGTGGGAAGCGGGATGGTGGTCATGGTCTGTACTTCCTGTTGGGTGTCGATGCGTTCTTGGAGGCGCGCGTCACTTCGCGGCGTCGGCCTTCATGTACTTGCCGGTCTTGGGATCGAAATCG
>RFQW01000582.1 GCA_009924765.1 Planctomycetota bacterium
CCGCCACCGCCTGCGCGCGCTCGCCCAGCGCACGCACCGCATCGGTGCAGGGCTTGGCCGGGCGGTTCAGCACATGCTGCACACGCACGCGCGGCACATCACGCTCGCCTCCGCTTGCCAGCGCATCGATCGACTCGCACAACGCGCGGCCAGCGGCCTCGTCGGGGAAACGCATGTTGCCCCATGCGCGCGCCGCATCCGGCACGATGTTGGTGGCCACGCCCCCCTGCAGCGGCCCGATGTTCACGATGTGGCCCTTGCCCGCATCCGCCAGTGCACCCGCCGCGAGCACCGCCTTGGCCAGGGCCTGCACCGCGCTCACGCCACTGGCGAAGTCGCGCCCCGCATGCGCGGCGCGTCCGAAGGCCTCGATGACGAACTGCCCGCTGCCAGGCCGCTGCACCACCAGATCACCCTTCGGCGTGGCGGGTTCCACCACGAAGGCTCGGTGGTACTTCGCCGCCTCGCGCGCGATCGCAGCGGCGCTGCCGAAGCTTCCGCTCTCCTCGTCGCTCACCAGCAACACCGTCCAGGCGGCGCGCACGCCGGCGCGCTCAAGCGCCTCCAGCGCGCTCAGCATCACCTCAACGCCGCCCTTCATGTCAACGCAGCCCGGGCCCACCAGCGCGCCATCGCCGCGTGGCTGCATTGCCTGAAAGGGCCCGCGCGGATCGTGCACCGTGTCGATGTGCGCGCACAGCAGCAGGTGCGGTCCGCTGCAGCCGTCGGTGCGGCGCGCGATCAGCGTGGGCGCGCGTGCATCCAGACCCGGCGCATGATCCACCCAAGCGGGGCGCGGATCGGCAGGCACCATTTCGATCGAGGCACCCAGGGCCACCAGTCGTGCACGCAGCATTTCGCGCAGCGCATCCAGGCCCTCCGTGTGCCCAAAGCCGGTCGGCATGGCCACCATCTGCTCCAGACGACGAACCATGTCGGCCTGTGCGGCATGCAGCGCATCGCGCATCGCGCGCTCGATCGTTGAAAGCGCCATCAGCCTGCCTCCGCCGCAAGGTGCGCGGCAAGTTCAAGGTCCGCCACGAAGGTGGCCGGTCCGGCCATCACCACCGACGCATCACCACCGCCCCACTCGATGCGCAGCGCGCCGCCGGGCACGTGCACCTGCATCGGCCCGCGCACGCGACCTTCACGCAGCGCCACGGCACCCACCGCACTTGCGCCGGTGCCGCATGCCAGCGTGATGCCGCTGCCACGCTCCCACGTGCGCATGCGGATCGTGCTGGCCGATTCCACCGAAGCGAAATGCGCGTTGATTCGCTCCGGAAACCACGCATGGCGTTCGATGAACGGGCCCAC
>RFQW01000583.1 GCA_009924765.1 Planctomycetota bacterium
GAGGCGAGCGACAGCAAGCGATGGTGATGGGATCCCATGGTCGCTCGAATTATGTCGCGGATTTGGGTTCCGTAAAGAAGGCCCCGGAAAGATCGATGCGGTTTGTCGGGAACTGCCCGCCGTTATCAGCTCGGCAAGCCTTGCGGGCCGCAGGGGCGTGGCGGCCGAGGGCGTCTCACGCAGCCTCGGTGCGTATCCGTGCTTCGCGCCGATGGATCACGTCGGGCATCAGTTCGGCCAGTTCGGGATCGAACTGACGGCCCGCTTCCGCGCGGATCGCCTCCAGTGCCTCGGCCACGCTCCAGGCCTTCTTGTAGGCGCGCGGCGTCACCAGCGCGTCGTACACGTCGGCCAGCGCCACGATGCGCGCGAACAGCGGAATGTTCTCGCCGCGTGGATCGATCATGGGTCCGGCGGCCTGTGGCGCGTCCTTCTGCAGTTGCCGCAGATCGGCCACGGTGGGGTAGCCGCTGCCATCCCAGCGCGCGTGGTGGTACAGGGCCACGTCGCGCGCGTGGCGATCGAAGTCGGTCACCACATCGTCGAACAGCCTGGCGCCCACGATCACGTGCTCGCGCACCTTCGCCATCTCCTCCGGCGTCAGCCGCGCGGGCTTCTGCAGGATCACGTCGCTCACGCCGAGCTTGCCCACATCGTGCAGCATGGCGGCGATGCGCAGCCGATCGGCGCCGCGCTCGATGTCCTTGGAGCGCATGTTGTTCCGTTGCCCGTGCGCCTCCCACAGGTCCACGCTGATGTCGGCCACGCGGGAGACATGTTCCTTGGTCTCGTAGCGGTCGCGCAGCTCCACGCTGCGGATCATGCGGGTGATGATGGAGCGCGTCAGGCGTGCGCGCTCGATCGACAGGCTGGCCACGCCGCCGAAGTGGCGCATCAGCATCTCGTCATCCGAATCGAACACGTCGGCTCGATGGATGGAGGTGGGGACGGGGTTGATCAGTTGCAGCACGCCCATCACGGCGCCACCCTGCACCTTCAGCGGTATCGCGAGCACCGCGCGCGTGTGGTAGCCGGTGGCCTGGTCGAAACGGCGATCGAAGGCGTGGTTGGCGTCCGGCGTGATGGCGTAGGCGTCGGGCACGTTGAGCACGCTGCCGCTCAGCGCCACGCTGCCGGCAAGACTCTGCATGCTCAGAGGCAGGCGGTCGGTCGGACCGAGTCGGGTGAGCACATTGCCTTCACCCGGCTGCAGCCGGTCGTTCTGGCTGTACGCGCACACCAGGGTCGGCCCCTCGACCAGGAACACCGAGCCCGCCTCGGCGCTGGTGAGCGTGCGCGCCTCGGAAAGGATGCGG
>RFQW01000584.1 GCA_009924765.1 Planctomycetota bacterium
CGTGCGCGAGCAGGCCGGCACCCCCTGAAAGGCGACAAGCCCCGGTCGCTCCGTCGAGGCGACCGGGGCTTGTTCATTCGTGATGCATCGAATCACTCTTCGCCGTCGTCGCTGTCCTTGTTGGCCACGGGGCCGTTCGGATTGGCGAGACGCTTCTCCAGCACTTCCTTGCGGATGCGCTCGAGCAGGTCCGGCGACTGACGCAGGAACGACTTGCTGGCCTCGCGGCCCTGACCCAGGCGCGTGTCGCCGTAGCTGAACCAGGCGCCAGCCTTGTCCACCACGCCGTCGGCCACGGCCATGTCGAGCACGTCGCCGGTGACCGAGATGCCCTCGTCGAACATGATGTCGAACTCGGCCTCGCGGAACGGCGGCGCGATCTTGTTCTTCACCACCTTGGCGCGGGTGCGGTTGCCCACTGCGCGCTCGCCTTCCTTGATCTGGCCGATGCGGCGGATGTCCACGCGCACCGAGGCGTAGAACTTCAGCGCACGGCCACCGGTGGTGGTCTCGGGGCTGCCGAACATCACGCCGATCTTCTCGCGGAGCTGGTTGATGAAGATCACGATGCAGTCGCTCTTGGCGATGGCGCCGGTGAGCTTGCGCAGCGCCTGGCTCATGAGACGCGCCTGCAGACCCACGTGGCTGTCACCCATTTCGCCCTCGATTTCGGCGCGGGGAATGAGCGCCGCCACCGAGTCGACCACGATCACGTTGACCGCGTTCGAGCGAACCAGCATTTCGCAGATCTCGAGCGCCTGCTCGCCGGTGTCGGGCTGGCTCACGAGCAACTCGTCCAGGTTCACGCCCAGACGCTTGGCCCAGGAAGGGTCGAGCGCGTGCTCGGCGTCGATGAATGCCGCGATGCCGCCCTTCTTCTGCGAGTTGGCGATCACGGTGAGCGCCAGCGTGGTCTTGCCGCTCGACTCGGGGCCGAACACCTCGATCACGCGACCCTTGGGAAGGCCACGACCACCGAGCGCCAGGTCCAGGCTGAGCGCACCGGTGGACACGCCCTGGATCACGGGCACGTCGTTGCCATCGAGGCGCATGATGCTGCCCTTGCCGTGGGCCTTCTCGATCTGGCTCATGGCCTGCTCGATCGCCTTCAGGCGCGCCTTCTGATCAGCGGCCGCTTCCTTGCTCATGGGCGCCTTCGCCTCGACGGTGCTCTTGGACATGGACATCTTCTCCGTTGAAATCTTGTCGGCTGAAAGCTTCTCGCTTGCCGAGGCCGGCGCGATCGACGCGACCGCTGCCGCCACCGCAGGCCGAGTTGTAGCGGACATGGGTGCTGCCGTGGCGGCTGG
>RFQW01000585.1 GCA_009924765.1 Planctomycetota bacterium
TCGAACGCGATCGAGCAGGTGAAGTCGCAGGTGAAGCACTGCGGCGTGTGCTTCAACATGACCGACACCGATCCCTGCGCCATCTGCGCCGACCCCCGCCGCGACGCGGGCGTGGTGATGGTGGTGGAGCAGCCGAAGGATCTGTGGACGCTGGAGCGCAGCGGTGCGCATCGCGGCGTGTACCACTGTCTGATGGGTCGGCTGGAGCCGCTCGATGGCGTTGGGCCCGAGACGCTGACGGTGCGCGAACTGCTGCAGCGCGTGGAGCAACCCGAACGCAACGCGCGCGGCCAGAAGGTGACCGAGGTGATCCTTGCCACCAATCCCGATCTCGAGGGCGACAGCACCGGCCTGTATCTGGCCGACCGACTCGCGCGACTTGGCGTCAGCGTGTCGCGCCTTGCGCGCGGACTTCCTGCCGGCAGCCAGATCGAGTTCGCGCATCGCGCCGCGCTGGCCGATGCCATCGCCGGGCGCCGCAAGGTGAACTGAACGGGCGCGGCAACGCGTACCATGAGCCCGTGCGTTTCGAGACCTCGCAGAAACTGAAGATCGGCCAGAGCCTGCGTCTGGCGCCGCGCATGATCCAGAGCATGGAAGTGCTGCAGATGCCGCTTGCCCAGCTGCAGGAGCGCGTGGAGCAGGAGCTGGAGCGCAACGTGGCGCTGGAGCAGGTGGAGCCCGATGCCAGTCAGGTGGCGCAGCCGACCAGCGAGGATCCGCCGGAAGAGGAGCCCGTGGAGCGTCCGCTCACCGTGGGCGAGACCGGCGCCGACTTCGAGCGCGCGCGCGCCTTCGAGCGCGAGTTCGACGAGAGTTCGTGGCATCGACCCACGCGCACCAGCGACGACCGCAACACCAAGATGGAGATGCTGGCGGCGGCACCGGCGCGTCGCGAACGCCTGAGCGAACAGCTTCGACATCAGTGGGATCTTGCCGAGGTGCCGGCAGCCACGCTGGCTGCGGGGCGACTGCTGGTGGAAGCGATCGACGACGATGGTCTGCTGTCGAGCGATCTGGCCAGCATCGCGGCACAGAGCACCGCCGCCGAGGGCGGCCCATTCGCCGAGGCCGTGCTGGCCGAGGTGCTTCCGCTGGTGCAGAACCACCTTGAGCCACCGGGCGTGGGTGCGCGCGACATCCGCGAAAGCCTGCTGCTGCAGCTTGAAGCGAAGCTGGATCCCGATCGCTGGATCGAGGCGCCCGCCGCCGACGATCGCGCCGCCATCAACGACGCCATCCTGATGGTGCGTGATCACTACGACGACCTGCTGGAGAACCGCCTGCCGCGCATCGTGCAGCGCAGC
>RFQW01000586.1 GCA_009924765.1 Planctomycetota bacterium
AAGCGCATCTTCAAGGAGATGCAGGCCGCCTTTCCGGCGCCGGCAGTGTTGGCCACCAACACCAGCAGCATCAGCATCACCGACATCGCCGCGGCTGTGGGCGCTGATGCCGGTCGCGTGATCGGCATGCACTTCTTCAACCCGGTGCCCGTGATGGCGCTGGTGGAGGTGATCAAGGGCCTGGCCACCACCGAGGAGACCACGCAGCGCACCGTCGAACTGGCCAAGGCCATGGGCAAGACCCCGGTGCCAGCCAATGATCGGGCGGGTTTCGTGAGCAACCGCGTGCTGATGCCCATGATCAACGAGGCATTCCATGCCTGGATGGGCGGCGTGGCGGGGCCCGAGGAGATCGACCAGATCATGAAACTGGGCTGCAACTTCCCGATGGGGCCGCTGCGTCTGGCCGATTTCATCGGTCTTGATGTGTGTCACGACATCATGATGGTGCTGTACCGCGAGTTGGGAGAGCCGAAGTTCTTCCCGTGCCCGCTGCTGCGACAGCTGGTGCTGGCCGGCCGTCTTGGCGACAAGAGCGGTCGCGGCGTGTTCGAATATCCGGGCAAGTGAGCCTGCGCGGTTAGCATCGCGGGCGTGACCGACGGCTCCATGGATGCATTGATGGAGGCGCTTGAGCGCAGCGTGCAGGCGCTGCCGGCCATGCATCGCATGGGTCGGTCCGGCACCCCGGATCCGGAAGCGCTTGAACGCGCACTGGATCGCTTCCGCTGGATCTGCTTTCCGGGGTTCTTTGGGCCGAGAGATGGTGCGCAGTCCGACGTGTCGGGGTTCCTGCATGTGGCGGTGCGCGAACTGTGTGACACACTGCAGCCACAGTTGGTGCTGGCTGCGCGTTCGGATCGTCCGGACGCCACCGGCGCCGATGCTGTGGCACGGGATTGGATGTCGCGTGTGTTGGAAGCGACCCCGCGCATCCGCGAGTTGCTGCATGGGCGGCGCGCACCCTGGAAGAGATCATCCTGTGCTATCCCGGCCTTCAGGCGATGGTGGCGCACCGATTCGCGCATGCGCTGCACTGCCTCGGCGCACCGTTGGTGCCGCGCATGCTGGCGGAGTTGGCTCATCGACGCACGGGCATCGACATCCATCCGGGCGCCGCGATCGCCGCGGGCCTGTTCATCGACCATGGCACGGGCGTGGTGATCGGCGAAACCACGCTGATTGGGCGGTTCTGCCGCATCTATCAGGGCGTGACGCTGGGCGCGCTCACGCCGGAACTGGATCGGGGCGGCAATGTGCAGCGTGGTCAGAAACGCCATCCCACGCTTGAAGATCGCGTGGT
>RFQW01000587.1 GCA_009924765.1 Planctomycetota bacterium
GATCGAGTGATCGGTTGGCGGCTGCGGGGTGTCGCGATCAGCCTTCCAGATCCATCAATCCCGCCTGACACACCTTCCCTCAACCTCAAGAGCCCACCTGAACACCACCTCCGCCACATCCATCCGCACATGCTCCATCACAATTGGCGAGACAATTAGCCCCCACGCGCCGCCATCGGCCGCACGACCATCACTGATGAACGCGATCGACTGACCGAATTTGAAATCCTGCTTCATGGTCTGCACCCGGTCTGTGCTTGCATGGCGTGCGTCCTTGCCTCCCTCACGGCTCCACCACCTCGTCTTCCTTCACTTCTTGCACTTGCGGGCGGTCATCCAGGATCTCGTGCTCCATCAGGCGGGCCCCCTTGTCCGGAACGCACTCGGACAGTTCCAGATAGCCGTTCCAGGTGGTGGTCATCAGGTGCCGTTGCAGGCGCCCGTTCTCGATGGGAATGATCTTCAGATCCCATCGCACGCCGGAGCACGACAGATTGTTGCGGCTGATGATGAATGCAAGCACGGGGCCCTGGTGCTCCAGCGTCTGCACGATGAAGCCGCTGAAGGCCATGATGGACAGGCGATCCGGATTCCCGATCGTGGGCAGCACCAGATCCTCGTCGCTCAGCGCTTCTTTGATTGGTGGGTACAGGTCAAGCGGCCCGCACACGCGCTCGCGCAGGGTGTCGCCCATCTCGTCAATGCGCATTTCGTACAGCGCGTAATGGCTCATGCAGTATTCGTTGTCATCTTCGTCAGCACAGGTCACCTGCACCAGTTCGATCCACGCGTCACCCAGGTCCACGTGCTGCAGCGGCACCTCGACCTGCTGCGGGCACAAAATCTCGGTGCACATGGCCAGCTCCTGGGCCTCGGACATTTCGGGCGGCCTGTGCGAAGGCACCACCGCCTGCGGTGCGGCGTTGACCCATGCGTGCGTGGTTAGCAGCGCGAGTGCGATGGCACCCACGCGGGTGAGCCTTACCAGCGGTTTGCGCGTGTTCATGATCTGGATCCTCCGGGGGCGCATGCGGTGCGCGGTGTTCAGTTGAGTGCCGGCATCCACTTGCCGCGCACGTGCTCCTCCAGCCGCAGCCTGCCGGCGGCGGTGAGCGTGTATGCCGCACCAAAGGCCCGCTGGCTGCGCTCAAGCAGGCCGCTGTCCGACAGTTCGCTGGCCACCTGCACCAGCACGCCGGCCGGGTCGGTGTCCACCAGCTCGAAGGGCTCCGGCGCTGCCTGCGCCAACATGGGCGCCATGTCGCGCAGGTTGCGGTCGGTGATCGGCTGG
>RFQW01000588.1 GCA_009924765.1 Planctomycetota bacterium
GGCTGCAGCCGCGCGCCGAGCGCATCCGCGACGATCTGCTGCGCTTCCTTCAGCAGGCGAAGCGAGAGGGTCGGTCGGTGGTCGCCTATGGCGCCGCGGCAAAAGGCAACACGCTGCTGAACTTCGCCGGTGTGGGCAACGACCTGATCCGCTGCGTGGTCGACCTGAACCCCGCCAAGCAGGGCAAGTTCATGCCCGGCAGCCGCATCCCGATCGTGGGACGCGAAACGCTGGACCGCGAGCGCCCCGACTATCTTCTTCTGGTGCTGCCATGGAACATCCTTCACGAAGTGCGACAGCAGAATGCGCCGCTCGCGGCGAAGGGAACCCGCTTCGTGACGGCGGTGCCGGAGCTGACCATCGCGTGAAGCCCCGCATCCTCTACACCAAGCCCTCGATCACCGAACTGGAGACGCGCTATGCCGCCGATGCGGCGGCGCACGGCTGGGGCGAGCGCTGCTACGAGTACCTGACCCGCTTCGAGAAGGGCTTCGCCGCGCACCTTGGCGTGCAGCATGCCATCGCCACCTCGAGCTGCACCGGTGCGCTGCACCTTGGCATGGCCGGGCTCGGCATCGGTGTCGGTGACGAGGTGATCCTTGCGGACACCAACTGGATCGCCTCCGCATCACCGATCGTGCATCTTGGTGCAACCCCCGTGTTCGTCGACGTGCTGCCCGACTCGTGGTGCATCGATCCGGCGTGCGTGGAACGCGCCATCACGCACCGCACGAAGGCGATCCTGGCGGTGCACCTGTACGGCAATCTGTGCGATCTGGACGCGCTGCTGGACATCGGACGTCGACACGGTCTGCCGGTGATCGAGGATGCGGCGGAGGCGATCGGGTCGCAGCACCGCGGTCGTCGTGCGGGATCGATCGGCGCGTTCGGCGCGTTCAGCTTCCACGGCACCAAGACGCTGACCACCGGCGAGGGCGGCATGTTCGTGACCAGCGACGATGCGCTGTTCGAGCGCGTGCTCACCATGAGCAACCACGGTCGCGCGCGCGGACAGACACGGCAGTTCTGGCCCGACATGGTGGGCTTCAAGTACAAGATGTCGAACGTGCAGGCGGCGATCGGCTGCGCGCAGCTGGAGCGCATCGAGTCGCTCATCGAGCGCAAGCGCGCGATCATGGCCGGTTACCGTTCGCGACTGGCTGGCCTGACCGGCGTGCACCTGAACCCCGAGCCGGCCCACACCGTGAATGGCGCGTGGATGCCCACCGCGGTGTTCGATGCCTCGACCGGCGTGACGCACGAACGACTGCAGGCAGCCTTTGCGGCGGA
>RFQW01000589.1 GCA_009924765.1 Planctomycetota bacterium
AGCGGCCGCGCCGTGCAATCGGCATTCGGCGCCGGACCATCGCACTGACCGTAGTCGTTGGCGCCCCAGGCACGCACGCTTCCATCGGCGCGCACGGCCAGCGCATGCGCGACACCACAGGCGATCCACTTGCACGGGCCCAGATCCTCGGGCATCGCCTCCGTCTCGTTGCATGAGCCGCTTCCGTAGAAGCAGTACTGGCGCACGGTGCCGTCGATGCGCAGGCCCAGCAGGAACGACTGCGTGGACGCTCCGCGCGTGAACGTCTCGTCGTACCACGGCTGCCATGCCTGCTCTCCGGCGTAGGCCTCCAGGTTTCCATTGGGACGCAGCGCGAGGTTGTAGTAGCCCCAGCCTCGGAACACGTCCCTGCATGCGCCGGGTGCCAAAAGTGTGGGCGGCACATGCGCGCCGTAACCGATCACGCGCAGCGAACCATCGGAGGTGAGCAGTGACGTGTTGTCGAACACGCCGTTCGACGCGATGCCGATCACCGGCATCAACGTGGGCGGGCTCGGCAGCAGGTCCAGCGAGTAACCGACCCGGCCCCACGCCGCCAACTGTCCGTCCGCCATCGCGACAGAACACGCGAACAGCCATGCAAGTGCAGCCACCGTGCCGCGTGCGAACCGCTTGCATGGACGAGTCAGGACGGCGTCGAGCGTGTGCTGCATGGGTCGATGCTGCTCCTTCGAAACGCCGCGTCCGGCAGCGTCATTCGAGCAAGATATGGGGACATCACCCCGGTTCAAGCAAAATCGGCATTCCACCGGCGGAATCACTGCCACACCCTCGACGGTGCGCCAAAATCGAAGGGTGACGGTCAGGGAATCGGCGAGGCTTCGGGCGCAGGCGCCCCGCTCCACCACGCGGATGGATCGAGCGACAGCACCGGAACCGCGGCCCACGGTGGCACCGCCAGCACCGCGCTCTGGCGCGTGCCCACACCGCCCGGCGAACGCGCCACGCCAAGACGCAGCGGTGTCGCGGCCACGCGCTTCGCGCCCTTCACGGGTGCGGGCGACACGGCACCGCACCACAATTCAGGCAGTTCGATCACGCAGCGCCAGCGATCGGCGAAGCTGCCACGCGTGATGACGGGCGATGGAAGCTCGCCCGCGCCATCGATCACGGGGTCGCCACGCTCGCGCACGCGGATGCGCGCGATGCGGCTGCCCTGCCCGACCAGCACTTCCAGTTCATCCAGTTCGGTGGCCGCAGGGCGCAGACACTCGGCGAACACCTCCCAACGACCGAAGCGCTTGCGCAGACTGGCCGTGGTGCGCCAG
>RFQW01000590.1 GCA_009924765.1 Planctomycetota bacterium
AACGTGGTTGGCACGCTGAACCTGCTCAAGCTGTCGGCGGAGCAGGCACGCAGCCATGGTCGACGCGTGAAGTTCATCTTCCCGAGTTCGATCGCTGCGTATGGCATTCCGGATCTCGACACCAAGCGCAAGGCCGGCGCGGTGCGCGAGGATCAGTTCCTGGAGCCGCACACCATGTACGGCGTGAACAAGCTGGCGGGCGAGCATCTGGGCCGCTACTACGAGAGTCACTATCGCAAGCTGGCGAAGGATCGCACGCCCAACCCGATCGACTTCCGAAGCATCCGCTTCCCCGGCATCATCAGCGCCGACACGCTGCCCAGCGGCGGCACCAGCGACTACGGCCCTGAGATGATCCACGCGGCGGCGCAGGGCAATCCGTACGCGTGCTTCGTGCGCCGCGATGCGCGCATTCCGTTCATGACCATGCCCGATGCGGTGGAGGCGATCCTGAAGCTGGCCGCCGCGCCCAAGGAGAATCTGACGCGCTGCGTGTACAACGTGGCCGGTTTCGCGCCGACGGCTGGGGATTTCGAGCGCCTGGTGATGGAGCGATTCCCGAACGCGAAGATCACCTTCGAGCCCGACCTGGGTCGCCAGTCGATCGTGGACAGCTGGCCCGAGGACGTGGACGACGCGGCTGCGCGCAAGGACTGGGGCTGGAGCCCGAAGCACGACATGCAGCGGGCGTTCGACGAGTACCTGATGCCGAGGATCGTGGCGCGCTACCGATAAGCACGCCAAACAGGGACGGGGGTCTGTATCGGACGTGCGCGCGTTCGCCGCGGTAGGTTCCCGGAAAGGAGCCAGCCATGTCGCACAAAGACTCGACTCATCCAACCGATCCATCCAGACGTTCATTCCTCGCGACGACTGCCGCGCTTCCGTTCGCGGGGTTGATTGGTTGCGCTGCCGCGAAGTCAAGTGATGCCGCGCTGGCGTCCGCCGCGTCGCATGCGACTGGCGACGCAAGCGAACCCTGTCTGCGCTTCGCGCATCTGACCGACAGCCACCTGCAGCCCGAGCGTTGTGGTGCGCGAGGCACCGCGGCGTGTCTTGAGCATGTGCAATCGCTCGCGCGCAAGCCCGACTTCATCATGACCGGCGGCGACAACGTGATGGATGTGTTCGAGGCGAAGCAGGGACGCGCCACCGAGCTGGCGAAGGCCTTCCGCAGCACCTGGAAACAGCACTGCTCGCTGCCCGTCGAGCACACGCTGGGCAACCACGACATCTTCGGATGGAACAAGCCGAAGAGCGGCACCAGCGGCAGCGAGGCCGACTGGGGC
>RFQW01000060.1 GCA_009924765.1 Planctomycetota bacterium
CAGCTCGCGCTCGAACTTCGGCACGGCGTTCACCGGCACGTCATCGAGGATGCCCTTGCTGCCGGCGAAGATGCTGATGCACTGGTCGATCACGTCGAACGGCGCGTACTGACCCTGCTTCAGCAGCTCCACCATGCGACCGCCGCGGTCGAGCTGGCGCTGGCTGGCGGGGTCGAGTTCGGTGCCGAGCTGCGCGAACGCCTCGAGCTCGCGGTAGCTGGCCAGGTCGAGTCGCAGCGAGCCGGCCACTTCCTTCATGGCCTTGATCTGGGCGTTGCCACCCACGCGGCTCACCGAGATGCCCACGTTGATGGCGGGACGCACGCCTGCGGCGAACAGTTCGGGCTGCAGGTAGATCTGGCCGTCGGTGATGGAGATGACGTTGGTCGGGATGTACGCCGACACGTCGCCTTCCTGCGTCTCGATGATGGGAAGCGCGGTGAGCGAACCGCCGCCGTTCTCGGCGCTGAGCTTGGTGGCGCGCTCGAGCAGACGGCTGTGCAGATAGAACACGTCGCCGGGATACGCCTCACGTCCGGGCGGACGACGGAGCAGCAGCGACAGCTCGCGGTAGGCCACAGCCTGCTTCGACAGATCGTCGTACACGCACAGCACGTGCTTGGGCGTCTTGCCGTCCTTGCCCTGCCACATGAAGTACTCGCCCATGGCGCAGCCGGCGTACGGCGCGATGTACTGCATGGGAGCGCTGGTGCCCGCGCCTGCGGCCACCACGATCGTGTACTCCATGGCGCCGTTCTTCTTCAGCGTGTCCACCACGCCGGCGATGGTCGATTCCTTCTGACCGACGGCCACGTACACGCACACCACCGCGTCGGGGGTGCCCCAGTACTTCTTCTGGTTGATGATGGCGTCCAGGCACACGGCGGTCTTGCCGGTCTTGCGGTCGCCGATCACCAGCTCGCGCTGGCCACGGCCCACGGGAATCATGCTGTCGACGGCCTTGATGCCGAACTGCAGCGGCTCCTTCACCGGCTGACGCTCCTTGATGCCGGGCGCCACGATGTCCACCTTCATGGTGGTACTGGCCTTGATGGCCGGGCCGCCGTCGATGGCGTTGCCCAGCGGATCCACCACGCGGCCCAGCATCTCGGGGCCGGCGGGCACCTCGAGCAGGCGGCCGGTGCTGCGAACCGTGTCGCCTTCGCGCACGCGGTTGGCTTCGCCGAACAGCACGGCGCCGACCATGTCGGTTTCCAGGTTCATCACCTGGCCGGTGATCACGCCACCCTCGGCGTCGAACTCCAGCAGCTCGCCGCTCATGACCTTGCTCAGGCCATACACGCGCGCGATGCCGTCACCGACCTCGACCACCTGGCCGACTTCGGAGACTTCCAGCTTCTGGCTGAACTGCTCGATTTCCTTCTTGATGACGGACGTGATCTCGTCGGTCTTGATCTTCATGGTTGCACCTCTGTGTGGGTTCGTGTGAGTCGGGGTTCAGCGGCCGGAGCCGCCATCGATGAATCGTTCGGGCTTGGCGGCCAGGTCGGTGCGCGCGGCATCGAGCATGGCGGCCTGCATGCGGCGCAGGCGGGTGGCGACGCTGCCGTCGATCAGCTGATCGCCGATGCGCAGCTTGATGCCACCGATCATGGCGGCGTCGGCGTAGCTGTGCAGCACGGCTTCCTTGCCGAAGGCGCTCTTCACGCGCGCCTTCACGGCGGTGGCCACCTCGTCGGGCAGCGCGCCACCATTGACGGTGTACACGTCGACCTCGACCTTGCCGAAGCGCTCCTGCAGCAGCTGATCGAAGGCGTCGCCGATCTCGAGCAGGTGGCCCAGACGGCCCTTGCGGCTGAGCACCATCACGAAGTTCAGCAGCAGGTCGCTGACATTGCCCTTGAGGATGCGCTGCAGGCTGGCCTCGCGCTCCACGCGGTCAAGCATGGGGCTCGCCAGGAACTCGCGGAACTTGGCGTCGGCGCGAGCGGCCTCGCACAGCGCCTCGAGCTCGCCGCCCATCTGGGCCGGCGCGTCGGCGCCCTGCTTGAGCGACAGCTCCAGCAGGCTGGTTGCGTAGACCTTGGCGACGGCGTCGACGTGGGTGGACATGGTCGTCTCGTGTGCTGGCTCAGCGGCTGCTGAGCTCGCTCAGGCTTTCCTCGACCAGACGCTTCTGGTCGCCGGGCTGGATCTCGCGCTTCAGGATCTTGCCCGCCACGGTGGTGGCCAGGCCGGCGGCCATCGCATGGATCTCGCTGATGGCGGCACGCTTGGCGCCCTCGAGTTCCTGCGTGGCGCGGTTCTTCATGTCCTCGAGTTCCTTCGCCGCGGTGGCGCGAAGCTCCTCGGCCTGACGCTCGGCCTCGGCGCGCGCCGCACGCACGGTGCGGTCGGCCTCGGCGCGGGCTTCCTCCAGGCGCTTCTCGAACTCCGCCTGCGCGGCCTTGGCCTTGGCCTGCGCGGCCTCGGCTGCACGGATCTCGCCCAGGATCTTGTTGTTGCGGTCATCGAGACCCTTCACGATCTTGGGCCACACGAAGATGGCGAGGAACGCGAAGGCGACGAGGAACACCACGATCGCCGTCAGTGCAGGCAGCGTGTCGACCTTGATGAGTTCGGGCGAGCCGCCTTCGGACGCCAGCATCACGATCGGTGCGAGATTCGCAGTCATGGACAACTCCGCGAAGGAGAGAAAGGGAAGCCTCCCCGGCACAGGGCCGGGGAGGCCGGTTCAGACGGAACGGCTCAGGCCTTGTTGAAGCCGAGCAGACCAACGACCACCGCGAAGAGGGCAACGCCTTCCACGAGGGCCGCGGTGAGAATCATGTTCACGAAGATGCGGCCGGCCATCTCGGGCTGGCGAGCGATGCTCTCGACGGCAGCGCTGCCGATGCGGCCGATGCCCCAGCCTGCGCCCAACACGGCCATGCCGGTGGCGAGACCAGCGCCGAGGCCGGCGAGGCTGCTGCCGGTGGCTGCAGCGGCGCCATCCGCGGCGAGCGCGGGGTTCGAGGCGAACAGGAAGGCGCCGATGGCGGCAACGAGAGCGAGCTTCATGGTCTTCATGGGTCTGGTCTCCGTAGGTAAGAGTCGGTCAGTGCGGCTCCGTGCCGCAATGTTCGGTCCGCCGCGGACGCCCGCGGCCGGTTTCGTTCAGTGGTGGGCCTCCGCCGTGGCGTGCCCGTGTGCCTCGTGATGATCTTCGCCGTGTTCCTCGT
Source organism: Planctomycetota bacterium (assembly GCA_009924765.1). Lineage (GTDB taxonomy): Bacteria > Planctomycetota > Phycisphaerae > Phycisphaerales > SM1A02 > SYAC01. The sequence continues at coordinate 3,183 of RFQW01000060.1, forward strand.
CGTGATGGCTCATCGTGCTGATGAACACCGCGGTGAGGAACATGAAGATGAACGCCTGCAGGAAGGCGACGAACACCTCGAGGAACAGGATGATGAGCGCGAAGGTTCCGCTGGCCACCGAGATGGTGCCAACGGCCCACGTGGCCAGGCCGCCCTTGGCGGCCATCATGCCGAACATCAGCAGCGTGGCCATCAGCGTGTGGCCGCCCACCATGTTGGCGAAGAGTCGGATGGCGAGCGCGATCGGCTTGATGAACATGCCGAGGAACTCCACCACGAAGATCACGGGAATGACCAGGTACAGGCCCTTCGGCCCGCGCACCAGGTCGCTTCCGCCGCACAGGTGCTCCAGCCAGCCACCGAAGCCCAGCTCGCGGAAGGAGTGGATCTGGATCACGGCGAAGCAGATCGCGGCAAGACCGCCGGTGACCATCAGGTTCGCCGTGGCGGTGCCGCCGAACAGGATGAACTCCTCGGCGCCGCCCTTCACGAAGTTGTGCGCAAGCATGTGCTGGATGTCGGCGAAAGGCAGCAGGCCGAACAGGTTCACCACCAGCAGGAAGAAGAACAGGCTGAGCAGGAAGGGCAGGTAGCGGCGCGTCTGCGCCTCGCCCATCACCGGCACCAGCATCTGGTCACGCAGGCCAACCACGATCGCCTCGACGAACTGCCCAAGGCGACCCTTGGCGATGAATCGCTCAGTGCCATGACTGTCCGGCCCGGTCTGGATCGCCTTGGCGGCGCGCCACAGCAGGAAGCACACCAGCAGGCCCGAGAAGATGATCACCGCACAGCTGACCGGCACGCCCGCATCCTGCGTGAAGCGCCAGGCGCTCCAGGATTCTGGAGCCTTGACGCCGTACATCGGCTTGTCAACGACGTGGCCGAGTGGGTTGTCGCCGCTGGCGAGGAGGAAGTTCATGAGGGGTCTGGTGGCGAATTCGAGGTGCTGATCCGTCGCGCGGAGGTCGACGCCGCGGCAAGAACCGTTCTCGCAATCACCGCGGTTTCAACCGCGAGCGACACGAGGTAGGTGCCGGCCAAGGCGAGGAGGAATCCCTCCGCCGAAGGGGGGCGGGAGTATAGCAATAGGGCCAGAAACGGCGTTCCAATGAAGCGAATCACCGTTGCGGCGAGCCAGCGAGTGCTCCACTCGGAGGGGGTCCGGGCAGCCCAGGGACCAAGGATGAGCACGCCGACCAGCATGATGCAGGAGGCCAGAACTGCTCCAAGTGCAGCAGAGGAAGAGACTTCCATCTTCCACAGGCCAAGTGGAGCGCCCATCAGCGCCCCGCCGACGCACCCGACCGACGCCAGCAGCCAGCTGCCCGCCACCGCCAGAAAATTCAGGCGGATCGGCGTTTCAGCGGCTGGTGGGGTCATGGGGATCCTTGTTTCGGCGCTCCGGCGGGCGGCGATCCAATTCGGCGTTCAATTTCCAGGCGCTGCGGACAAGCGTGTACACGCCCACCAGCACACCAGCGGCGCTGCCGATGATCACGCCCCACTGCCCCTGACCGCGCCAACGGTCGATCAACCATCCGATCAGCAGACCGGCGCCCACCTGCGAGACGGATTCGAAGCCGATGCCCATCATGCGATAGCCCATGCGCACTTCCTCGCGCTCGCGCTTGGAGGGCCTTGGGGTCTGATGGCCGTCGGGCATGGGCCGAAACCTACCCGAGGCGGCTAGGATGGGGGCCTGCCATGGCCATCCGTGATGACGAAATCGTGAATGTCTCGATCAAGCCCCTCTCGCGCTCCGAGAGCCTGTTCGTGCCCGAGGTGTTCAAGGGCCTGGGCACCACGCTGCGCCATGCCTTCGAGAACTTCGGCCGCAACGGCTCGAACAAGAAGAACATCTGGGTGCTGCAGTACCCCGAGCAGAAGCGCGACGATCGGCCCGTGGAGGAGGGTGGCCAGTACAAGCCGTATTTCCGCGGCGTGCACCGCCTGAACAAGGACGAGGATGGTCGCGTGCGTTGCGTGGCGTGCTTCATGTGCGCCACCGCGTGCCCCGCCAACTGCATCCACATCGTGGCCGATGCCAGCCCGTGGGAGGATCGCGAGAAGTATCCGAAGCAGTTCGACATCGACGAGCTGCGCTGCATCTACTGCGGCATGTGCGAAGAGGCGTGTCCCTGCGACGCGATCGAACTCACGCCGCACTACGAGGTGACGGGCCTGTCGCGCAACGAGCTGATCTTCGACAAGTCGAAGCTGCTGCAGGTGTACGACGAGACGGTGGGCGAAAAGCCGATGTAAGTCCGCGTAACAGGGACGGGGGTCATTATTGGAATCGCGCAATACGCGGCCAATAACGACCCCCGTCCCTCTTTCACTTCTTCTTGCCGAACAGGTCGCCCAGCGCGCCGCCGATGCCCTTCTCGACGCCGTTGAGGATGTTGCCGCCTGCACCCTTGGGCAGCTCGACTTCGGGGCTCACATCCATCTTCAGGTTGTTGGAACCGTCGAGCGGGCCCGTGAAGCTCACCTTCACCTGCACGGCCTGCTGGATCGCGTCGTTGGACTTGCCAAGCGCGTTGTTGATGCTGCCGAGCACCTTGGCCATGCCGGGAATGCTCGCCATGACATTGGTCACGCTGCTTGCCGGATAGCGGATGGTGATGGGCTCGGCCACGGCGGGCGAGCGTCGGAGGTCGATGCGCGCGTCGCTCATCAGCGTCTGCTGCCAGCCGCTGTTGCCCAGACGACCCACCTGCACCTTGAAGTCGCGGTAGGTCAGCACGCCCTGCGCGATCACGCCGTTCAGCGGCGAGATCAGGCCTGGAATCGTCTTGCCCTGCGAAGACTTGACCAGATCCATGAGTCCCAGGAACTGCGAACTCTTCTCCATCTCCACTTCGCCGATGTCCACCGCGAAGTTGGCGTCCAGCTGCGCCATGTCCACCGGAATGCCCACGCGCGCGGCCGACACGGTGGCCTGAATCGGCCGACCGTTGGTTGTGCGCATGTCCGCCAGCAACGGGTTGACCGGCCGCAGGATGCGTGCGCGGAAATTGTCGTCGGGTTGCAGCGTCGCGGTGATGGGCGCATCGGGCGCCACGCTGAACACGCCATTCGACAGCCGGCCCACCGGCATCTGCACGGTGACCAGCGGGCTGGTGAAGGTGCCCTTGAAGAAGTCCTCCTGCGCCTTGCCGGACTTGCCGGTGAGGTCCACCGTGAACACGGGGCCCAGCATGTCGATGAGGTAGCCGTCCATGCCGGCGAGCTGATCCGCCACCGCGGTCGGGAAGTCCTTCACGTTCACCGCGGCGGCCACGCTGCCCTCACCGATGGCAAGCTGCTTCTGCGCGTTCAGCACATGCTTGGTCTCCAGCGACACGCGCATGGGCGCAGGCGCACTGCCCTGCGCCGACAGCGAACCCGTGAGCAGCACGCTGGTGGCCACGCCGCCCTGCGAGAGCAACTTGAGTTCGTTGGCGCCGAAATTGAGCGCAGGTCCCTTCTCGGGCTGCACCTTCCATGGTTCAAGCCGCACGAACACATCCAGGTTGGCGCCCTGCGCGAGCACCTGCGGCGTGCCTTGCGCGTTGGCAGGAAGCGTGCAGGCATTCACGGTGGCCGCAAGCGCCATCGCATCGCAACCCTTCACGGGAAGATCGAACTGCTTGAGCAGCGACTGCACCACCGCCGGCGGCAACGTGGCCTGCAGCGTGCCCTTGGAGATGGTCAGCGTGCCGTCGTTGCCGCGCGAGCCCTGCACCTGCACGCCGATCGGATCAAGCGCGGCGTTCATGGCGAACGCCAGACCGCCCGTTCCACCGGCCACGTTCGCGGCGAAGGTGCGCTTGCCTTCCTTGCCCACCCACTCCGGCAACGCCTGCGACTGTCCCGCAAGCGACAGCACGCGGCGCATGTCCACATCGTCGGACTGCACGCTGGCCTTCCAGCCGTTCGCGACCGGCGTGTAGCTGCCGGTGATGGTGGCCAGCTTCGCGGTGGCGTCATGCGCCTCGGCGCTGAACCCGGCCGTTGCGCCCGGGCCGAAATCGAGCGGCCCCTTCAGCGAAGCCTTCACCGTTCGCAGACCCACGGGGGCCGACAGCCCCGGCACCGAGGCACACGCGACATCGTTCACCGCGACCTGCACCTCCGCGGGTGCCGCGCGATCCACCGGCACCTTCGCCTGCAACGCCACCGACTGCACATTGAGCGGGCCCACGCTGGGCACGGCCGGTGCATCAACGCTGGCAATTGCCACGGTGCCATCGAACAACTGCGGGCCGTTCGTGCCCGCAACGCCCTTGATCGAGATGCCCTGCACGCGAACCAGGCCCGCGCTCGGCACGGCACTTGCACCCGCGGAAGCGAGCGTGATGGTGCCGTTGAACATGTTGGCACCCGTGAGGGACACCGCGCCCTTCACGTCCAGCGACTTCGCCTGCACCGTGCCTGCACCGGCCACGCCCGCCGCGTCGACGGCGGCGACGGTGAGCGCACCATCGAACAGGGTGGCTCCAACCGGATCGGCGACACCCTGCACCTGCACCTCGCGAACCTGCGCCACGCCGCACACGCCCTGCACCGATGCCACAGCGAGCGCGGGCACCTTCAACGACACCTGCAAGGGCTTCAGCTCCGGCGCACCTGCGATGACGGACTTGCGCGAAACCTGCACCGGCCCCGCCGTGAGCTGCACGGACGCCGGCGCGGACAACTG
>RFQW01000591.1 GCA_009924765.1 Planctomycetota bacterium
CATGAAGCTGTCGATTGAGTTACGGGTCGAGTTGAAGTTGGAAGCGTCGGGCTTCCAAGACTTGTTTGCCAATCCAGCCGCCTGATAGAAGCCACCGGCCACGGTGGTGCTGATGTTCATGTCGTAGGCGTTCAGGAACTTGTCGCTTGCGTTGCTCACGCCCGCAAAGATGTCGATCACCGTATAGCCACCGATGGTTCGGACGGAGCCAACGAAGCCCTGGAAGCTTGCGTTTGCTGAGGCGGCAACGGCGGAGGCGGCAGAGACGGCGAGGATCATGTTCTTCATGTGCGGGGGACCTTTCAAGGGTGCAATTCGGTACTCATCAAGCGAGACAGAGATGGAAGCGGCGAGTGCCAAACTTCGGGGAGTCATCTCCGTCACCCTCAAGAACGAAATGCAGTGCCCCCGCCCATCACCTTCCGTATTTGAAACGAGTTAAAGGAATGTGCAGAAATGCAAGTGCGATTTGAATGATGACATGGTGTCTGCCGAACGGTGGCCGCAAAGTCCGCTGACTAGATTTTCCACGGAAACCACATCCCGATACGCAATATTCTTGCGAATTCAGCCCCCATTACTAATGCAGTCCCATCGCCCCCCCTCACCGCAACTTCAAGCTCACCAACGCCACGATCGCCAGCGTGATCGCCACCAGGTAGAAGCGGCCCACCACCTGCGTCTCCTTCCAGCCGGCATGCTGGAAGTGGTGGTGCGCCGGCGCGCAGAGGAGGATGCGCCGGCCCTCGCCGTACCTGCGCTTGGTCCACTTGAACCAGCCCACCTGGAGCATCACGCTCAGGGCCTCCAGGTAGAAGACCCCGCCGATCAGCACCAGGAGCACCTCCTGCCGCACGCACACGGCGATGGTGGCAAGGAGACCGCCCATGGCCAGGCTCCCGGTGTCGCCCATGAAGATCTGCGCGGGCGGCACGTTGAACCAGAGGAAGCCGAGGCACGCGCCCGCCATCGCGCCCGCGATCACCATCAGTTCCCCGCTGCCCGGCACGTAGGGCACCATCAGGAAGTAGCTGGCGCGCTGGCTGGCGGCGATCCAGGTGAGCACCATCATCGCGAAGCTCGCGATGAGGAGCGTGCCGCCCGCCGCCCGCGAGGCCGTCGAGGCCGTCGGTCAGGTTCACGGCGTTCGAGGTGAACGCGATCATGAACGTGCCCAGGAGGAGGAATGCCACGATCCCCATCTGCCACACGCCGGGCGCCAGGTCGAGCGGCTGGATCACGCCTTCGGTTGGGGCAGGCAGGTAGGTGCGCTGGAACGGCAGGTTCA
>RFQW01000592.1 GCA_009924765.1 Planctomycetota bacterium
TGCGTGCGCTGCAATGCACGCAAGGGTGGTCGCACGCCGCATCAGGCCGGCATTCGCCTGATCCGCCCCGCCGTGAAGCCGCGGCGCAACCCCGCCATCGCCGTGCGACTGGGCAGCCCCAAGTACCAGAGCTGGAAGGCCTTCTTGGATGAGGCATACTGGACGGTTGAGCTGACCGACGGCTGATCCGGACTCCGCGAACGCGCTCCTCAAACACCGGTAAGTGAGGGCCGCCGAGCCGTCGAACTGTCCAAACCCAGCATCGATTTGTCGCAATATGCGCACTCCGAACTTTGGGGTGCAATAATGCTTCATTTCGAACTTGCCGTGGACAGGAAGTCCGTTCTGAAGCATATTGCGGCATATGGAGCCCGGCCCCCTCAATACCCAAGCAATCCCGGCCACTGACCGGGTGAAGGCGCTCATTGCGTCTCTCACGGGACTTGGGCCGAAGCCGACGGTCGCTCAGCTTCAGGACACGCTTGAAGCCCACCCCATTTCACGCGAGGACGTGGCGGCGTGGATTCGCACGGATCCGGAGCGCTACCACCGCGGACGCGTGCTGCTGCATCCGGCATTCGAACTGCTGGTGATGACCTGGCTGCCTGGACAGGCGAGCGTGGCCCATGACCATGGCGGCTCGGTGTGCGCGATGCGGGTGATCGACGGCTTGGCCACCGAGCGCTCCTACCGGCTGCGCGACGACGGCCTCGCGGCATTCGAATCGGAAGTTCACTTTCCCGGCGGCGCCACGATCGTGGGCGACGATGACGGCATCCACAGCGTGCACAATCTGGAGCACCAGAAGTCCACGCTGGTGACGCTGCATGTGTACGCGCCGCCGCTGCAGGACTTCAGAAAGTTCGACGTTCACACGCCAACTGTGCCGGCAGCTGCAGTCACGTCCAATCCGGCTGCGCCCACCCACGTGTGTGTGATCGGTGGCGGCTTCTCGGGTGCCTGCACGGCCATGCATCTGCTCGACGCGGCCCGCGCGCGTTCGGTGCCGATGCATGTGCAGCTGATCGACGCGCACGGATCGACAGGCACCGGTGCCGCGTACGGCACCATCGACGCATCGCACCTGCTGAACGTTCCCGCCGGCAACATGAGCGCCCGCGTCGATGCACCGCTGCACTTCCTGGAGTGGTCGAAGGCGCATCTGCCGCATGCGACCGCGGCCGACTTGCATCTGCCGCATGCGACCGCGGCCGACTTCCTGCCGCGCATGCTCTTTGGCCGTTATGTGCGTGAATCGCTTGCCCATGCGGCCAGCGAGGCCGCGG
>RFQW01000593.1 GCA_009924765.1 Planctomycetota bacterium
CGCGCGTCCAGTCCGCCGCCAGAATGCCCGTGCCCGGTGCCCAGATGCCGACCGACGGTCCGAAGTTGGAGAACACGGCAGGGTGGTCATCGGCATCGGTCGCACCAACGGTCAACGCAAACGCGGAGGCGGCGGGGTACATCCAGTTTGCTGGCCATGACTCGTTGCCCGCCGCCACGATCACCGGGATGCCCGCCAGCGTCACGTAGCTGATGGCCTCTTCAAACACGGCCGACTGCGCGCCGCTGTGCTGGCCACTCAGCGACATGTTCACCACCGCTGGCAGCTGCACGTTGCCCGGCATCAGCACCCAGTTCAGCGCGGCCACGACGTTGGAGCTCCGAGACCTGTCCTGCCTGTCCGTCACTGCCAACGACACGATGCTGGCGCCCGGCGCCACGCCCGTGGTCGCGCCTGCGGCGCAGCCCGCCACGTGCGTGCCGTGGCCCGTAATGTCGCGCCCACCATTTGCGTCAGGCCCGGGATAGAAGTTCTCCATGCGCTTGATGCGCCCGGCAAATTCCGTGTGATCAGGATTGATGCCGCTGTCGATCACCACCACCGTCACGCCGGTGCCATCTGCGCCGCAAGACTGGAACGCGGGCGCTAGGCCATCGGGCTGCGAGATGCGTCGCAGACCCCATGGGTTCGGGCTGTTCGGATCGGCGAATGCGCTTTCCGGAGCGCTGTTCACCGAGCCTTCCATGTCGGGTTCCACGCGCGCAACCAGCGGGTTGGTGCGCAGCGCTTCGGCATCGGCGGGGTTCATCGACGCGGCAAATCCCACCGTGGCGTACTGGTAGCGAAAGCGCACATGCAGGTTGCCACCTGCATCGGCCAGCACGCGATCGATCATGTCCGATGCTGCGGCGGGGGAGGTGTTCCGCGGCGTGGCTCGCAGCTGCACGAAGTAGCTCGGAAGTCCCGTGGCTTCATCGATGCCCTGACCCGCAACAGCGGCGCTGCGGTCCACGCCCGTTGCATCGGTGTTCGATGTGTTGCCCGCCATGCAGTGCAGCGCGACAGTCAAGGCCGCAACAGCAGCAACGCATTCGCTCAACTTCAAAAACAACGGCCGATGCGCGTGTGAACTCATCCCCGCAACATACTTCGAAGCGGGGGGTGAATCAAAGCGGTGGTCGCACTTTCGGGCACTTTCACGCGCATTTCACACAGGCAGGAAGCACGACGTTTGCCACATACACACCAGCGGCGTCAGATCTCCGTGTTGCACGAAGTCTGACGCCGCTGGCGTTGTGTCATGAGATGTCGATCGCCTCAG
>RFQW01000594.1 GCA_009924765.1 Planctomycetota bacterium
CTTGCCGCCGTGGCCGGGGTCCAGGACGATGCGGCGCACGGCGGCGGCCGGGGCTTCCCAGAAGAGCGGCACGCAGACCTTCTCGGCGCCCTCGTGGAAGCGCTCGCAGTCGGCGGGCGTGTAGTCGAAGCGCTGCAGGCGATCATGCTGAAAGTCGCGGAAGTTGGGGTAGCCCGCGTTGGCGGCCATCTTCGCGCGCAGCTGCAGCATCTCGTCGTAGATCGCGTCGATCCTGGTCACGTCCTGCAGGCGACGCTCGGCCACCACGCGCCAGCTGGCCTCGCGACGCGCGCGGTCGGTCTCCTCCAGGAAGCGCGCCATCTGCGGCAGCGTGCGCTCGGTGCCGTCGAACTGCACGGTCATGGCGCCGTTGATCTCGCTGTACTGCTGGTCGAGCTTGGTCACCTCGGTCTGCAGCGGCACGTTCTCGGCGCGGAACAGCTTCACTTCCTGCTTCAGCGATCGCAGCAGCGTGCCGTAGCGCGCCTGATCAAGCGCCGAGGCGTGCGGGCTTTCCACGATCTTGCGATCCAGGTCGAAGCCCACGCGCTTCAGGTTGGGATCCACTTCCTCCACGAACTTCAGGAAGCGCGCCTTGATGTCGGCGTCGTCGGTGTGGCAGGTCATGGCGATGTACAGGTTGGCCTCGGCCTCGGCGGCGGCGGCGTCCAGCTCACTGCGGTCCAGGATGAGCCCCTCCAGGCAGTTCGCGCACTTCAGCGTGCGGTCGAGCAGCTTCTGGTACAGCGGCTCCAGCTGCGACCACTGCGTGGCGTCCAGCGTGGCGGGAATGAAGCGGAACGCGGTCGGTGCGGCGGGGGTCGCGGTGCTCATGCGTGGTTCTCCAGAAGAGGGAAAGGGCGAAGGGTAGCCGCGCACCCATGCCCCACGCTACCGTTGCAGTCATGCGACCGACCGTTCATGCCCTGAGCCCGGCCAAGCTGAATCTGGCGCTTTCCGTGGGGCGTCCGCAGGCGTCGGGCATGCACCCCATCAGCAGCTGGATGGTCACGGTGGATCTGCACGACGAACTCACCGTGGAGGCGCTGGAGCCCGACTCGCTCAGCTTGTACGCCATCGTGTGGCACGCCGATGCGAAACGCCGCAGCGACATCGACTGGTCGATCAGCAAGGACCTTGCGGTGCGCGCGCACGGTCTGCTGGAAGCGCATGTCGGTCGCAAGCTGCCCGTGAAGATGCGGCTCGAGAAGCGCATCCCCGTGGGTGGCGGTCTGGGTGGCGGCAGCAGCAACGCCGCGGCGATGCTGCGCGCG
>RFQW01000595.1 GCA_009924765.1 Planctomycetota bacterium
TCGCGCGGGCACGCGAAGGCGTCGGCGCGCGCGTGCTGTCGCGCGCGGTCCATCTCGATGTCGCGCAGGATCAGCGTGCGCTTGCGAACAGGCGTGCCGCTGCCCCACTCCATCAAGGCCACCGGATCGCCCACGCGAAACCGGATGCGATGGAACAGCAGCATGTTGGCGGCGGGCACGCCCGCCATCACGATGGCTTCGTCGTTGGCGATCATTCGTCCCATATTAGGGACGGGGGTGTTTATCGGCGCGCCCCCGCTTGCACGACATCCTCGATTGCTCCAGCACCCACCGTTCGCGGAATTCATTTGCGTGGCATGAATGCGCCATCAATGCCTGACGGCCGCCCGCGGGGTCCGCTCAAGCGCATCGCGCGCCGCGTCAAGTTGCCGCCACGCCTGCATCGACTTCACGCTCATGCGATCAGACGGATCTTCCGGCGGCAGATCGCCTGCCTGACATGCCTGACGGAAGGCGGCCTCGAACGACTCGGGAAGCGGCTGACCGAGCAAAGCACGCCGATGCCGTTCCAGTTCCCAAGGAAGTCGCGTGACCTTTGGAAACTTCACGCCATCGCCAGACCGACTGGCCGAGCAATGACGCCACGCCTCCGCCGACGGCGCCAGGCTGGCACGCACAGCGTTGCGCTCGACATACACGGCTGCACGCAGCACTCGATCAGGCGGAATCACGAATGCCTTGAACCGATTGCCGTACACACAACCGTTGCCGCGCGTCTCCGAGTCGCGCCGCAAGCTGACCGCGTGTGTGGTCTGCACACGGTGCATGAATTCCGAAAGATGCCGAGCGCAACTGGGCCGCACGATCAAGTGCCAGTGATTCGGCATGAGGCACCAGGCCGTCAGTTCCATCAGCAATTCCCGCTGCGCCCAGGCAAGAATGGAGCTCAGGCACGCGTAGTCGGATTCTGAGTGGAGCAGCGTGCGTCGATCGACGCGCCGGTTGAGCGCATGCACGTATTGCCCGTCGCAAGGAAGCCGTGCCGTCCGTGGCATGCGCGCAGTGTCGGCATCTCAGCCGCGCGAACTCCGAAGCCAGGCCTTTTCTCTGGAAGATCGATCGACCTGCACGCACCACTATGCCTCGGCGAAAACGCGCTGCTCGCGTGCGCCGATAAACACCCCCGTCCCTTGTATGGGACTCACGCCCGCGTGAGCTTGCGGTAGGCGATGCGGTGCGGCGTGGCGTCCGCGCCGATGCCCAGGCGCTTGCGACGGTCCTCCTCGTACTCGCTCCACGAGCCG
>RFQW01000596.1 GCA_009924765.1 Planctomycetota bacterium
CAACAGCAGCAGTTCCTGCGGCTGCATCAGCGCGTCCTCGGCCACGGTGGCGGCGGCTGCCTCCACCACGCGATGACGGTCCGCGTCGCGCAGTTCGGCGAGTCGCTCGAGTGATGCATCCACGGCGTCGAGCGTGCATTGCGCGCCGGGGGCCGGATCCTGGATGGGCAGCTGCAGGTGGTCGAGTCCGCGTGCCGCAGCCTGCCGCGCGCGAGCCGCGTCACCGGCCCACGCCAAGGCCGAGAGCAGGATCCACGCTTCCTTCTGTCGCATGCGCAGCGTGGCATTGCCCGGGCGATCCGCCAGCGCACCGAAGCGCGCCTCCACGCGGCGCGCCAGCACCGAGCGCATGGTCCACTCGAACAGCGACACACTGCCGTCGGCGCGGATCACCTCAGTGAGCGCTTCGCGGAAGGCCATGTACTGCGGCTGCGACAGCTGCTGCAGCGCGGGCATGCACAGGTCCAGCACCATCAGACGCAACGCGTCCTTCAGCGACTCCATGGGAGACGCAACGCGTCCTTCAGCGACTCCATGGGGGCGCTCAGTCGAGACACGGTGGAAGCCATCGCGGGTCCCAGTCGCTGCCGCACGATGTCGCGTTGACGCGATCGCGCGGACGCGTCGCTGGACCACGCGGTGAGCAGCAGCACCGCCTGCGCATCCAGCGGTTCGGTGCACGCCTCGGCGATGTGCTTGGGAAGCAGGCGATGCATGATCGGTCCCACGCGACGGATCATGTCACTGGGCACGCCCACGCCGTCAGCGGGCTGCGCATCGAGATGTGGCCGTTGACGGGCGGGTGCGCCACCGGACAGCGAGGCAACGGCTGGCGTGCCTGTCGCGGACGTCGTCGCGGGCGTTGCTGCCGGTGCCACCGCAGCACCTTCCAGCCTCCGGATGCGTTCCTCGATCGGCGGATGCGAGGCAAGCCACGTGTTCACCGCGAGAAGTGGTTCATGCCGCTGGCCGAATCCTGCGACATGTGGTTGGGGCCCAGACCCGCGATGCGCCGCAGCGCGCCGGCAAGTGCCGCCGGATCGCGCGTGTACTGCGCCGCGCTTGCGTCAGCCAGGAATTCGCGCTGCCGACTCACCGCCGCCTGCAGGATGCGGCCGAAGAAGGCGCCCAGTCCACCCACCACCAGCAGCAGCACACCAAACAGCGCCATGCCGGCGCGGCCATCATCCTTCTTGGATCGCGAAGCGGGCGCGCGTGCCGCGATCGACAGCACCACACGACCGATCAGCATGATCACCA
>RFQW01000597.1 GCA_009924765.1 Planctomycetota bacterium
GGACCTGGGCAACCATCAGGCGCGCCTGGACGCGAAGTACCGCGAGAAGTACACGCGCATGGGGCTGCTTTCGAAGGACGCCGCCAAGCCGGTGGGCGCGGGGCAGTGAACGCGTCTGCGCTGCGACCGTTCGCGCGCTGAACCATGCGAGCCCTCGCCGCAGTTCTTGCCGCCGGTCTGGCGCTTGCGCTGCTTGGCCTTGCAGCCGACACCACGCACCGCGATGTGGCCAGCATCGTGCGCGGACGTTGGCCCACATGGGTGGGCGACAAGGACTGCGTGCAGGCCAGCGACCTTGATGAGGAAGCCGGCAACCCCGCACTTCACAACGACGATGCCGCCGCCTGCGCCGCGTTGATCCAGACCGTGCAGTGGGCCAGTCGCAAGCAGCAACTCACGCAGGTGCCCAAGACAAGGTTGCTCGACCCCGGCGACCCCGCCTTCGTGAAGGTGCTCGAGAACAGCTACAAGGCCGGGCTGCGCAAGCAGGCTGCCATCCCAAGCGAACTGTGGGCTGCCGACGCGCCGCACTTCGCCGCCGTCACGCAGTCCGGCGATCGCACCGGCGACTGCTGGCTGATGGCGCCCACAGGCTGGATGGTGAAGAACCGCCCAGATGTGGTGAAGTCCGTCGTCACACCGCTGGGTAATGGCCGCTATCGCGTCACCTTTCCAAGCAAGGTGACCGTGGAGGTGGGCGTGCCCACCCAGACCGAGCTGCTGGCCGTGAATGCGCTGCCCACGCTGAAGGACGGCCTGTGGCTGCCCGTGATCAAGGAAGCGATGGGCGAAGTGCTGGGTGAGCGCAATCCGAAGAAGGCGACGATCGAGTCCGAGTCGCTGCGCCTGAATGGCGGCAGTCTGGCTCGCATGATGGAGCACTGGACCGGCCATCGCACGCAGACCACCCGCCTGGTCGGCAAGGCGCCCGCCGACGAGGTGCGCGCCAAGATCATCGACGCGCTCGCACGCAAGGCGCTGATCGGTGCAGGCACCAACAAGGACCCTGGCGGCAACATTCCGCCCAATCACGCCTACGCCATCTTCGGCTTCGACGCCGATCGCGACATGGTGATCACCTGGAACCCCTGGCACAACGATTTCACCCCAAAGGGTCCGTCGAATCGCGAGAACGGTTACGCGCGCAAGAAAGGCGTGGCCGAGATCCCGCTGGCCGACTTCGTGCAGATCTTCAACGCCCTGCAGATCGAGACGGACCAGCCGTTCGATGCCTCTGCGCCGCGCAAGCGCGTTGAACCC
>RFQW01000598.1 GCA_009924765.1 Planctomycetota bacterium
GTACCTGATGCGACACTCGGTGGCTTTCGACCTGCGCGTACTGTGGCTGACGGCATGGAAGGTCGCGCGACGCGAGGGTGTAGCGCACTGAGTGAGCCGATCCCTTAGGCTGTTGCTATGCAGATCGTTGTCACCGGATCCGCCGGCTTCATCGGCTCCCGCGTCACCCAGCGTCTGCTGGATCGCGGCGACTCGGTGCTGGGTTTCGACAACCTGAACGACTACTACGACCCCTCGCTCAAGCGCGCGCGACTTGCTCTGCTCGATGGGCGCCCCGGCTTCACCTTCATGCAGGGCGACGTTGCGGATGCCGCAGCCGTCGCGCAGGCGTTCGGCGCAGCCCGCGCCACGCATGTGGTGCACCTGGCCGCGCAGGCCGGCGCGGGCGCCAGCATCACCAACCCCGCTCGCACGATCCAGAGCAACATGGTGGGCATGGGCCACGTGCTGGAGGAGTGTCGCCAGCGCGATGTGCGGCACGTGGTGTACGCGAGCAGCAGCTCGGTGTACGGCCTGGATCGCGCCCTGCCCTTCTCTTCTCGCCGCACCAAGGCGGCGACCACCCGATCACCATGTATGGCGCCACCAAACGCGCCAACGAACTGATGGCGCACAGCTATGCGCACCTGTTCAACCTGCCGTGCACGGGGCTTCGATTCTTCACGGTGTATGGCCCGTGGGGCCGACCCGACATGGTGCTGTCCAAATTCACCGGCGCCATGCTGCGCGGCCAGCCGATCCGCGTGTTCAACCATGGTCGAAGCACGCGCGACTTCACCTACATCGATGACGTGGCCGAGGCCGTGGTGCGCGCGATGGACAAGCCGGCCACGCCTTCGGGCACGTTCGCTGCCGCCACGCCCGACCCTGCGATCAGTTCCGCGCCCTTCCGCACCTACAACGTGGCCTGCGGCCGCACGGTGCCGCTGATGCACTACATCTCGGTGATCGAGCAGTGCCTTGGCGTGAAGGCCGACATCCGGCTGGAGCCTCTGCAGGCGGGCGATGTGCCAGACACCACCGCGGATGTGTCCGACTTTGCACGCGATTTCGGCTTCACGCCGAGCACACCCGTGGAAACGGGCATCGAGCAGTTCGTAAAGTGGTATCGCGAGTACCACCGGGTCTAGACTGACTGGATGACCGGACAGCCGAACGCCACTCGACATTGCGGCTTGATGCGTGCGATCACCGCGCTGGCCATCGTCGCGCTGGCGGCCACCTGCCTCGCTGCAGCCACCACCACCCTCACCCGCATCA
>RFQW01000599.1 GCA_009924765.1 Planctomycetota bacterium
GAGCGGAGGTGATCCACACCTCGGTGCGTCGCGGATTGGATGGCGGCACCGGCTTCGCGGTTGCGGCGCGCACCGGCGGCATGCCACGCGTGCTGGTGGAATCGGTGTCGGCACTTTCTGGATTGACGGAAGCCTGGAGAGGCGCCAGCGATTGGGATCGAACCTTGCGTGCAACGCGCGCCGTGTCGATGCCCGCGGGCGTGCAGTGGGTGGCGAGCGTGATTCGCCCAAGCGGCATGGATCACACCGGTCGGGGCAATCGCCTGGCGCATCACCGCGTGCTGGATGCCGACGAGGTGGAGCGGTGCGATCCGGCGCAGCTGCTGTGCGATCACGAGCGTTGGATGGCGTCGTTCAGCGGCGAGCCGCGCGAACTGGATGTGCCTGCGCCGTTGCCGGGGGCGCAGGCGACAAGCGGCGCAGCCAATGCATGGAAGAGCGCTTTCGGCGACGCTGGTGTGGCGGCGGAAATGCTGGAGCGCGCGTTCCAGAGCGGCGTGGGTGCGTGGATCGTGCTGCCCGCGGGCGTGGATCGATTGCAGCTGCTGCGGGAGATGGTGGCGCTGCTGCCACCAGCCAATCGGTGGAAGCGTGGTTGGAGCACGCGCCCGCTGCGACCTTCAGCCGATCCGGTGCCGGTGATCTGCGTGGTGGACGAGCGTGAGCCCGAGGTGCAGAAGGCGCCGGTGAATGCGGCGTGGATGTTGCGGCCGCGATCGGGCGAGGCGCCACGCGCCAGTGAAGCGTTGCTGCGACGCGCGCGTGAGGGGGCAGAGCCTGCTGCGCCGAAGCCGGTCGATCCTTTGCGCGCGGCGACGGTTTCATGGGCACCGCCAGCGCGACTGGAAGCTGCGGCGCCTGCGCGCGTGACGCGTTCCGAATCGCCGGATCTCATGTCGAGTGCCGAGGCACCCGAGGCGACGAATCCAATTCGCGTGGCGATGGATGCGCGAGCTCGCGGTGGCTGGCCCACCAGCAGTCGTGCCATGAACATCGTGCTGTGGATCGGTGTCGCGGGCCTGCTTGGCGCTGCGGCATGGTGGCTGCTCCGGGGGCCCGCAGCATGATGGACCACGCTTCCCTCATCGAGCGCATCCGCGGCCTGCTGCTGCAGGCTTCGCCCAAGCGATCCGAGGTGGATGCGCTGGCATCCGAGCACGCCGAGCAGGTGCGCACCGTGAACGCCACGCTGGCGCGATGCCACGCGTGGTCGCAGCGCGGGCTTGGCAGCGAGGCCTTCAGCCTTGGCGAGTCGGTGCA
>RFQW01000600.1 GCA_009924765.1 Planctomycetota bacterium
GATCAGACACAGCGGGCCCTGCGCCACCAGGTCTTCCAGCCACAGCAGCAGGGCATCGATCACCTGGCGTCTGATTTTTTCTGGCGCCTGCGCCTCAGTGGCGGCTGCCGGGTGCTGGCTGAGCAGCATCTCAAGCCCCGCGACGATGTGCTGCCGCCCAGGCCAAGCGCGCAGCCCGAGCTCCAGCCGGCTGCGAACGGCATCGGCTTGATCGGCTTCACTCAAGCCGAACCAGCGGGTCAGCAAGTTGATCATCGGCCGGAAAGCGCTGTCTGCTGTTTCCGGGCTGCAGGGAAGGGCAGTCACGCCGTGGCCCAGGGCCTTCACGCGCGTCTTGAATTCCCGCATCAGTCGGGTTTTACCGATACCGGCCTCACCCGCGATCAGCATCGAGGTGAACTTGCCTTGCGATGCCTGCGCCCAGGCGGCCTCGAGCAGCGCGAGTTCGCGCTGGCGGCCAGCACGCTGCAGGAATCGCTCACGCAACTGCGCGCGGCCGTCAACCTGTTCCGCTTGCGCGAAGGGGCCTGACCCTTCGCCAGCGGCTATCTTTGCGGGATGAGCTTCCAGAACTTTCGCAAGGGTCTGCTTGGGCAGTTCGTGTTCTTCGGTGTGCTGCCCAGCGTGGCGGTGGTTGTGGCCATCATCGGCACCACGGCCTATCGCAGCGTGCATTCACTTCGTGAATCGGCGCGGGATCTGGCCAGCGCGGAGGCGTCGCTCCTTGCCAACAGCATCGACGGCCGCAACCAGCGCGCCATGGGCGTGGCCAATGCCATGCATTCAGCCATCGACAGCGGCTTGACCGTCGATCGCGCCGCCATCATCGATTTCATGCGGCAGCTTTCGGAAGCCAATCCCAGCTATGCCCTCTTCGTCGCCTTCGACGCCAATGCCGATGGTCGCGATGCCGCATCGCTGGCGGCCGTGAAGCAGGGGGCACTGCCTGCCGAGGCCATGGATGCCACGGGCCGATTCCTGCCCCGCGTGGAGCGTGATGCAACGCCGGCCCACGCCATGCAGTTGCGCACAGTGCAGAACATCGAGTCCACCGAGGGCTACCGTCTCGCGAAGCAGAAGTTCACGTCGGAAGGCGGTCATCTGCAATGCCTGGTGTCCGAGCCCTACGTGCGCGACGACAAGCTCTTCACCGACATCGTCGAGCCTTGCGTGCTGAATGGGCGCTTCGCCGGCGTGGTGGGTGTCACGCGCAGCATGGAGCTCGGGCGCCAGCAGCTGAAGGAGCTCGCGGATCGCAC